>NZ_JBSVXD010000180.1:0-11820 GCF_054070755.1 Pseudomonas sp. SDO5591_S426
CACCCTGCGAAAGCGTAGCCCTCGCAGGGTGTGGGGGTGACCATCTCATTAGCCCGCAGCGACGGCGGGCTTTTTCAGCAAGCGCGAAGCAGGCTCAGATAGGCCGGCTGCCGTACTTGTTGTCAGGCTTCTTGGGAGGATCGGCGACCACATTGGCCTCCACTTCCTGCACCTTGCCGCCCTTGGCCAAAAACTCTTCCATGGCTCGCGCGAGAGCATCGCGTTCCTTGTTCTTGGCTTCGACACTCGGCAGCTCATCGACCGATACCGCTGCCTTGGCCTTGCCTTTGGCGGTCGGAACGGGCGCATCACCGCCGTCGTCTTCAGCGACGTCTTCCGCCGCTGCTTCCAGGCCTTCTTCGGCCTCGTCTTCGTCGCCTACTTCGAGGTCGTCGTTTTCCAGATCATCGTCGCTCATGTTCTACCTCATGACTTGCGAAAAGCAGATTAGTTATAGCCCAGCTTTGCCTTCTGTCGAAGGCTGCCGGAAAAAATCAATAGCCGCTGCTGACCAGCGGCTATGCCCCTTCACCGTGCACGGTGGCGAGGACTTTACGGGCACCGCCATGATCGCGGTGCTCGCCCAGGTAAATGCCTTGCCAGGTCCCTAACGCCAGTCGGCCTGCCGAGATCGGCAAACTGAGCTGACAGCCAAGTACGCTGGCCTTGAAGTGCGCCGGGAGGTCGTCCAGGCCTTCGTCGTTATGCTCATAGCCGTCTGTTCCTTGTGGGATCAGACGATTGAAAAATCGTTCGAAGTCGCGACGTACCGCCGGATCGGCGTTCTCGTTGATGGTCAACGACGCCGAGGTATGCTGCAGCCACAAATGCAACAGACCAACCCGACACGCCTTGAGTTCAGGCAGGCCGGCGAGTAACTCGTCCGTTACCAGATGAAAGCCCCGGGGCCTCGCCCGCAGGGTTATCAGAGTCTGTTGCCACATACAGTTCTCCGCACGTTCGGGGCGCATTCTAGCGCGCTCTGGGAAAAAACAAAGGCCCTAATACTCCTTCTGTTTTGTAAGCCATCGGCGGCACAAAAACACCCGTCGTAAACGTTCATAAACCTGTAAGAAAAAACCTTTCAGCCAGCCTTTCAATGATAAATCGCGGACAAAAAAATGCCCGGCAAGCCGGGCAAATTTTTTCGTGCGCGTGCTTACAAGTTGTAGCCGCGTTCGTTGTGAAGCGCCAGATCGATGCCGACTGCCTCTTCTTCTTCGGTGATCCGCAGGCCCATGACAGCGTCCAGGACCTTGAGGATGATGTAAGTGACGATCGCGGTGTAGATCACCGTGAAGCCCACGCCTTTGCACTGAATCCACACTTGTGCGGCGATGTCGGTCACGGTGCCGAAGCCACCCAGCGACGGTGCAGCGAACACACCGGTCAGGATCGCGCCGAGGATACCGCCGATACCGTGCACGCCGAAGGCGTCGAGGGAATCGTCATAGCCGAGTTTGCGTTTCAGGGTGGTGGCGCAGAAGAAGCACACCACACCAGCGGCCAGGCCGATCACCAGTGCGCCCATCGGGCCAACGGTGCCGGCAGCCGGAGTGATGGCGACCAGACCGGCAACCACACCCGAAGCAATGCCCAGTGCGCTTGGCTTACCGTGGGTGATCCACTCGGCGAACATCCAGCCCAGTGCAGCAGCGGCGGTTGCGATCTGGGTCACCAGCATCGCCATGCCGGCGGTGCCGTTGGCGGCTGCGGCGGAACCGGCGTTGAAGCCGAACCAGCCGATCCACAGCATGGCCGCGCCCATCAGGGTGTAACCGAGGTTGTGCGGTGCCATCGGGGTGGTCGGGAAGCCTTTGCGCTTGCCCAGTACCAGGCAGGCAATCAGACCGGCCACACCGGCGTTGATGTGCACCACGGTGCCACCGGCGAAGTCCAGCACGCCCCAGTCCCACATCAGGCCGCCGTTGCCGGACCAGACCATGTGCGCAATCGGCGCATAAACCAGGGTGAACCAGATGCCCATGAAGATCAGCATCGCGGAGAACTTCATCCGCTCGGCGAACGCACCGACGATCAGCGCCGGGGTGATGATGGCGAATGTCATCTGGAAGGTGATGAACACCGCTTCAGGGAACAGCGCCGCCGGGCCAGTAATGCTGGCTGGCGTGACACCGGCGAGGAAAGCCTTGCCCATGCCGCCGAAGAACGAGTTGAAGTTGACGACGCCCTGCTCCATGCCGGTAGTGTCGAACGCAATGCTGTAGCCATAAATGACCCACAGGATGCTGATCAGACCGGTAATGGCGAAGCACTGCATCATCACGGAAAGAATGTTTTTCGACCGAACCATGCCGCCGTAGAACAGCGCGAGGCCGGGAATGGTCATGAACAGCACGAGGGCTGTCGAGGTCAACATCCAGGCGGTATCGCCGGAGTTGAGGACTGGGGCCGCCACTTCGTCTGCCGCCAAAGCAAGGCTGGGCATTACGATGGACAACAGGGCTCCTAGCCCTGCGAATTTACGCAGAGTCATATTGTTTTCTCCTGGGGCGTTGGGTTTGTGGCGGCTTAGATTGCGTCGGTATCGGTTTCGCCGGTACGGATGCGAATCGCCTGTTCCAGATTGACCACGAAGATCTTGCCGTCACCGATCTTGCCGGTGTTGGCGGCCTTGGTTATCGCCTCGATAACCCGGTCGAGATCCTTGTCGTCAATGGCGACATCAATCTTCACCTTTGGCAGGAAATCGACCACGTACTCCGCGCCGCGATACAGCTCGGTGTGACCCTTCTGCCGACCGAAGCCTTTGACTTCAGTAACGGTAATGCCCTGCACGCCGATCTCGGACAACGACTCGCGCACGTCGTCCAACTTGAACGGCTTGATGATGGCAGTGACTAGCTTCATGAAAACTCTCTCCCGAATTGGTGGACTTGCCCCAGGAAAACAAACCCGTCTCAAGTCTAAGCGCAGTGCCTGGCTTTGTAACGCATCGTCGGCCCTAACCTGCCCGTCCGACGCCAGTTAACCGCTCCTTGCGAAACTCTCCCCCGTTTCGCTCGGCGCACTGCATTCGTCACAGCGACTGCATCAGTGCATGGGTCACTAGCGTCTAAGCAGAAAGCTTGCCATCTCCACAAAATCCTCTGTTTTCAAGCCTTTGCTTGCAGATGGCGACAACATCAGCACAACACCCGACGCGATACGCACAACAACGGTGCGATGCCGTCCGTCCGCATGCGCGAAAAGCGTGCATCCCTTGCCCGCGAAAATGACTATAGACACTGCGTGGTACACTGCCCGCCATTGTTACCAGGACCTCTTCCCATGCTCGCGCCCAAAGACTTCCTCGACGCCCTCACCGGCACCGCCTCCCGCCTTTTCAGCGGCGACACTCCGCTGCCGAAAGCTGAAATCGAAAGTCAGTTCAAAATGTTGCTGCAGAGCGGCTTCAGCAAACTGGATCTGGTGAGCCGGGAAGAGTTCGATAGCCAGATGGTTGTGTTGGCGCGCACGCGGGCACGGCTGGAAGCGCTTGAGTCGAAAGTGGCTGAACTGGAAGCGAAGCTCACCCCTCCAGCCGAATAACACCGCAACCCCTGTAGGAGCGAGCCTGCTCGCGATTGAAGGCCGGAACGACCTTCCGCTTTACCAGTAGGAGCTGCCGAAGGCTGCGATCTTTTGATCCCACAGCCCGCAAATATCCCGGCAACGTCCTACAAAGTTCTCATCCGCCGTCCGATTGCGCCGCAAAGCCACGGTTCCTAAGCTCACCTTCTGCTGAATGTTCAGCACTGGGTTTGGCGACTCGGAACCAAGCAATGCAGCTCACCTCGTTCGATATCAGGTATTTCTTCCCGATTCGAATTATGGCGGCTGTGTGTGGGAGACCTTAGGGTCTGCCGGTATTCGCTTGGCCGGTTCGCCAACCCGCACGCAGCTGCCACCCTTATTGTTTGGCGACGATATGCGGCAGTCATCTACCAAGCGAAATTTGGGTAATGCTCGATGGACGAAAACTATCTGATTCCTCACGTCTTCACCCGCCACAAACTTCACCTCAACGCCCTACTCATCCAAAACCAACCCTGGTTCAGCGCCCGCGATCTGGGCCGCTTGCTACGCATCCACCTCAACGACCGCCAACTCCGAAAACTCGACCCCGACCAACACCAAACCGCTCGGATGTTCGTCTACGGCAACATCGAAAACACCCTGCTAATCAGCGAATCCGGCGTCTACGCCCTCCTCGTCTATCACTACTGCCCCGAATACCGAGCCCTGCGCGAGTGGCTCACCCACGAAGTCGTCCCCGCCCTGCGTGACGCCCAACACCCCACCACAACCGAACGCCCACAACTGAGCCTGCTCAATTGGCCGCAAATGTCTTTGAGTTTGCTGCACTGGAATAACCAGCCGTGGATTCGGTTACAGGATGTGCCGCAGATGCTGCCTGATCAGCAGAAGGCGAGACGTGCGATCAATGCGCCTTGGTGGAAAAGAGCAGCAAAGATGCTTCACGCATTCTGAATAAAAAACCCCACGCTTTTGGCGTGGGGTTCGATAGATCCCAGAAAACAATCAGGCACAGTGAGCAAGCCGCTCGACCTGATCCCGAATCGCGTCCCCTCGCTCAATCTCGGCCTTACGCAAATCGTAGGTCGATTGCAGGTTCAGCCAAAATTCCGGGGTCGTGTCCAAACAGATAGATAGCCGTAGAGCCATATCAGCACTGACCCCCCGACGCTGGAGCACAATGTCGTTCACCGTAGGTGTCGACACGTTCAACGCTCTGGCAAGAGCGGCAGCCGTAAGGCTCAGAGGCTCTAGGTATTCCTCTTTGAGGATTTCGCCAGGATGCACCGGGCGCATACCATTCTTAGTCATTACTCACCTCAGTGATAATCGACGATTTCAACATTCTCTGGTCCGTTAAGACCCCAAAGAAAGCAAATTCGCCATTGAGCGTTGATGCGGATGCTGTGCTGACCTTTTCGATTTCCCTCCAACGCCTCCAGACGATTGCCCGGCGGAGATCGAAGGTCCTTCAGCACGACAGCATCATCAAGCATCGTCAGCTTCCGTTCCGCGACACTCAGAATGGCTGACCACAAACGGGTCTTACCGTTGCAAAACAGGTACTCGGTCTCAGAACACTTAAAGCTAACGATCATAATTTAAAGCTTAACGTTATGCATTAAACTTGAGTGTATTAGCTGAATTCGCAAATGCAAACGCAGCATTTTGAGTATTGGCCTCCCTTTCAAAACTTTAGGAATCGGGCTACGTGCATCCTTCAGAAGACCTTCAAAATCCAGCCCCGTCCTACAAAAACAATCGGCATTTCTCATTGCATTAAAAGCCTGAAGAACCGTAGCCGATCCTGCAAAAATCGCCTGAATAGATTTTTGCTCCTCAGAACTTCCCTGCTTCATACCCGCAACATCCAGTGAAAGTTTGCCCTCTCACCCGCGCCACCAAAATCTCCTCCCGCAACTACCCTTCAAAAACCCGCAGGAAGCGGCCCCCCACGTCACATCAAGGAACGACCATGTCCCTCTCCATCGTCCACAGCCGCGCCCAAGTGGGTGTGGAAGCGCCCGCCGTTACCGTTGAAGTCCATCTGGCCAACGGTTTACCGTCGCTAACCATGGTCGGCCTGCCCGAGGCGGCGGTGAAGGAGAGCAAGGATCGGGTGCGCAGTGCGATCATCAATTCGGGGCTGCAATTTCCGGCGCGGCGGATCACGTTGAATCTGGCGCCGGCGGATTTGCCCAAGGACGGAGGGCGATTCGATCTGGCGATTGCGTTGGGGATTCTTTCCGCCAGTGTTCAGGTGCCGACGCTGACGCTCGATGATGTGGAATGTCTGGGTGAGCTGGCGCTGTCGGGTGCGGTTCGGGCGGTACGCGGCGTTTTGCCGGCAGCACTGGCTGCGCGCAAGGCCGGGCGTTCGCTGATGGTGCCGCGGGCGAATGCCGAGGAGGCGTGTCTGGCGTCGGGTTTGAAGGTGATTGCGGTGGATCATCTGCTGGAAGCCGTGGCACATTTCAATGGGCACACACCGGTTGAGCCTTATGTTTCCGATGGCTTGATGCATGCCAGCAAACCTTATCCGGACCTGAGTGAAGTGCAGGGCCAGCAAGCCGCCAAACGCGCATTGCTGATTGCAGCGGCGGGCGCGCATAACCTGCTGTTCAGTGGGCCGCCGGGGACGGGCAAAACGTTGCTGGCGAGTCGTCTGCCAGGGCTGTTGCCTCCGCTTGCCGAATGCGAAGCGCTGGAAGTGGCGGCGATTCAATCGGTCACCAGTTGCGTGCCGCTGAGTCATTGGCCGCAACGGCCATTTCGTCAGCCGCATCACTCTGCTTCCGGGCCGGCATTGGTGGGGGGCGGCTCGAGACCGCAGCCCGGCGAGATCACGCTCGCCCATCACGGAGTGCTCTTCCTTGATGAGCTACCGGAGTTCGAGCGCAAAGTGTTGGAGGTTCTGCGGGAACCACTGGAATCCGGTCAAATCGTGATCTCCCGGGCCAAAGACCGAGTGCGATTCCCTGCACGTTTTCAGCTGGTCGCGGCGATGAATCCTTGCCCGTGCGGATACCTGGGTGATCCGAGCGGCAAGTGTTCTTGCACGCCTGACATGGTGCAGCGCTACCGCAACAAACTGTCGGGGCCGTTACTGGACCGAATCGATTTGCACCTGACGGTTGCGCGGGAGGCGACGGCATTGAATCCGACGCCGAAGCCAGGTGAGGACAGTGCCAGCGCAGCGGCGTTGGTGGCCGAAGCTCGTGAGCGGCAACAGAAACGTCAGGGTTGCGCGAATGCCTTTCTCGATTTACCGGGGCTACGTCGGCACTGCAAGTTGTCCACAGTGGATGAGCATTGGCTGGAATCGGCATGTGAACGGTTGACGCTTTCGCTGCGTTCAGCGCATCGGTTGCTTAAGGTAGCGCGGACGCTGGCTGATCTGGAGCAGGTAGAGGGGATCACACGGGAGCATCTGGCTGAAGCGTTGCAGTATCGGCCGGCTACGCAGTAAACCCGAAAATAGAGTCGCCCCCAATCGCGAGCAAGCTCGCTCCCACATTGGATTTGTGAACGCAGATCCAGTGTGGGAGCTTGCTCTGGCCGGCGTTCCGACGATGGCTACTTCAAAGACGCCTCAACGAAACCGGTCGACCTCGGACCGCAAATCAGCCGCCAGCTTTTCCAACTCTTTGGCAGTGACGGCCAGGTTGGAAACCACTTCGCGCTGCTCGCTGTTCGCCAGGGCGATGCTTTGCAGGTTGCTGCTGAGCAACGTTGCGGTGCTGCTCTGTTCCTGGGTCGCCGTAGTGATCGCGGCAAATTGCTGGCCGGCCGAACGGCTTTGCTCGTCGATCCGTGCCAGTGCCGACGCCACGTTGGCGTTACGCGACAAGCCTTCCTGCATCAGCACATTGCCCTGTTCCATGGTGCTGATGGCGTTGCCGGTTTCTTGCTGAATGCTCTGGATCATCACGGAAATTTCGTCCGTAGCCTGACGGGTCCGAGAGGCCAGGTTACGCACTTCGTCCGCCACCACCGCAAAACCGCGACCCTGCTCACCGGCGCGAGCCGCTTCGATTGCGGCGTTGAGTGCCAGCAGGTTGGTCTGTTCGGCAATCGAGGTAATTACACCGACGATGCCGCCGATTTCCTGGGAACGCTGGCCCAAGGTGTTGATCACCGTCGCGGTGCTGTTCAACGCACCGGCGATTTGCTCCAGCGACGAGGACGCTTCGTCCATCGAGGTACGACCGATCTGCGTTTGCTGTGCGTTTTCCTGGGCCAGACGCTGAGTGCTGCCCATGTTGTCGGCGATGTTCAACGACGTGGCGCTGAACTCTTCCACGGCACCGGCCATGCTGGTGATTTCGCCCGACTGCTGCTCCATGCCTTCGTAAGCGCCGCCGGACAAACCGGACAAGGCCTGGGCGCGGCTGTTGACCTCCATGGACGCGTTGCGAATGTGCTCGACCATGGTCGACAGTGCCTGGCTCATCTGGTTGAACGCGCGGGCCAGTTGGCCGATTTCGTCGTTGCTCGACACGCTCAGGCGTACGCTCAAATCACCGGCGCCCAAGGCTTCAGCCTGACGTACCAGATCGCCCAGTGGCGCGAGTTTGCTGCGCAACAGCCAGACCGCCGATCCCACCGCCAGCAACATCGCCAACAGGCTGCCGATGGCCAACTGAATGCCGACGCTCCAGGTCACGGCGCTGATTTCAGTTTTCGGCATGCTCGCCACCACCGACCACGGCCCGTCCTGGAACGGCACGGCGATGCTGTAGAAATCTTCGACCTTGTCGCTCCAGAACTCGCCCTTGCCCGGGGTTTTCGCCAGCGCGTTGATGGCCGGGACGGCTTGGTCCAGCGCCTCTACGCCAGCAATCGGCACCAGCCATTTGTTCTGCTCATCCAGCAGCGCGAGGGAACCGGTCTGGCCGATGCGGAAGCGCTTGAGGTTTTCGAACTGGGCTTTCTGCGCGTCGGTGTAATCGAAACCGACGTACAACACCGCAATGACCTTGCCACTGCTGTCGCGCACCGGGGTGTACTGCGACATGTAGAAGCGTTCAAACAGCAGCGATCGACCCACGAAGCTCTGCCCCGCCATCAATCGGGCGTAAGCCGGGTTCGCGTGATCGAGCACAGTACCGATGGCGCGGCTGCCGTCTTGTTTGGTGACGTTTGTGCTGACTCGAATGAAGTCTTCACCGCTGCGCACAAACACCGTGGCCACACCCGCGGTCATCTGCTTGAATTCGTCCACTTCCTTGAAGTTGTTGTTGAGCACCACGTTGCCCAGGTGCAGCCCCGGCGTCTGCACGCCTGCCACGACCACCGGCTCGTCCGCGTGCACGCTCAGCCCACTGCTGAAGCGCGTCTCGAACAACCCCGCCAGGCGCTGGGTGCTTTCACGCAACGTGCTGTGAAAGGTGCTCAGCTGATCGGCCAGCAGCCGGGCTTCACTCGCCAGATGCTCTTCGCGGGTGGCGAGGTTGGCCGAGTCCAGCGAACGCAGGGCGAACAGGGTACTGCCGGTAATGACAATCGCCAGTATCACGGCGAGCGCAAGACCAAGCTGTGAGGCGATCCGGGCACGAGGTTGAGACATGACAGCTCCTGGCCGAGCAATCGGATCATCCTGATCGCGACGCACACTCAGCAAATTTCTAATAATGGGGATAGCGTCGAACCTGCACGAAGGTCCTACGTGAAGATTTTCGGCGGCGAACAGGAATACTTGAGCGGCGTGGCAGGATATGGCGCAAGGCCGCTATTGCAGCGGCTTCATCGATTCAGCTCAGGTGCACGACATCCGGCAACTCCATGGCCCGGACTTCGCCTTGCAGGAAGTCGCTGAGCCGACGCATGCGCTCGCCACCGGGACGGGTTTTCGGCCACACCAGGTAATACTTTTCGCCGCTGGCGACGGCGGTCGGCCATGGCAGGCTCAAGCGTCCTTGCGCCACATCCTCCGCCACCATCAGCAGATCGCCCATGGACACGCCATAGCCCCGCGCCGCAGCGATCATGCCGAGCTCCAGCGTATCGAACACTTGCCCGCCCTTGAGCGACACCTGATCCGCCAGGCCCATGCGCTCCAGCCAGTTGCGCCAATCGCGCCGGTCCGGGGTCGGGTGCAGCAGTTCGGTATTGGCCAGGCGCGTGACGTCCCATGGCTGATCGTCGCGCAAGTTGGGCGCGCCCACCGGAATCAGTTCCTCGGGAAACAGGTAGCTCGCCTCCCAGTCCGGTGGGAAATGGCCGTTGCTCAACAACACCGCACAGTCGAATGGCTCGTCGTTGAAGTCCACTGAGTCGATATCCATCCAGGCGCTGGTCAATTGCACCTCGTTGCCCGGCTGCAAATGGCGGAAGCGGCTGAGGCGCGCCAGCAACCAGCGCATGGTCAGGGTCGAGGGGGCTTTCATGCGCAGGATGTCATCTTCGGCGCGCAAGGTATTGCAGGCGCGCTCCAGGGCGGTAAAGCCCTCGCGAATGCCCGGTAACAGCAAGCGCGCCGACTCGGTCAGTTGCAGGTTGCGGCCACTGCGGTGAAACAAGCGGCAGGCAAAATGCTCCTCGAGCGTACGAATATGCCGACTGACCGCACTTTGGGTAATCGACAGTTCTTCGGCGGCGCGGGTGAACGAACTGTGTCGCGCCGCCGCTTCGAATGCGCGCAGGGCATACAAGGGAGGAAGACGACGTGACATTCAGAAAGCTCCTATAGCGGGGTCGAGTCACCCTAGCAGAAACTCTCCAGCATGAGTTTGAATCATGCCACCCATCCTTTTTATCCCTTTGTGCAAACGCACCAGAGCGCCGAGAATCGGTGCTTTCCTGTTCTCTTTGAAAATCGAGCGTGATGACCATGCAGCATCCAGCACGTATTGAACTCTGGGCCATCCTGCGGCTGTCGGGGCCGTTGATTGCCTCGCAGTTGGCGCACATGCTGATGGTCCTCACCGACACCTTGATGATGGCGCGCCTGAGTCCCGAAGCGCTGGCCGGTGGCGGACTTGGCGCGGCGACCTATTCATTCGTGTCGATTTTCTGCATCGGCGTGATCGCGGCCGTCGGCACTCTGGTGGCGATCCGTCAGGGCGCGGGCGATATTCTTGGCGCGGCACGGTTGACCCAGGCCGGGGTGTGGCTGGCGTGGTTGATGGCGTTGGGTGGCGGGCTGTTGTTGTGGAACCTCAAACCGGTGCTGCTGTTGTTCGGCCAGACGGAAAGCAACGTCCAGGCCGCCGGGCAATTCCTGATCTTCCTGCCCTTCGCCCTGCCCGGCTACCTGAGCTTCATGGCCTTGCGCGGCTTCACCAGCGCGATCGGCCGTGCGACGCCAGTGATGATCATCAGCCTGGGCGGCACGGTGGCCAACTTCCTGCTCAATTACGCGTTGATCACCGGCATGTTCGGCCTGCCGAAACTCGGCTTGATGGGCATCGGCCTGGTCACTGCGATCGTGGCCAACCTCATGGCGCTGGCGCTGGCGTGGCACATTCGCCGGCACCCGGCTTACGACGCCTATCCGCTGCGCGCGGGGTTGCTGCGGCTCAACCGGCAGTACTTGAAAGAACTGTGGCGCCTGGGCCTGCCGATTGGCGGCACCTACGCGGTGGAAGTCGGGCTGTTCGCCTTCGCGGCGCTATGCATGGGCACCATGGGCAGTACACAACTGGCGGCGCACCAGATCGCCCTGCAAATCGTCTCGGTGGCGTTCATGGTCCCGGCGGGCATTTCCTACGCGATCACCATGCGCATCGGCCAGCATTACGGCGCTGGGCAACTGCTGGATGCGCGGCTGGCCGGACGGGTCGGCATCGCCTTCGGTGCGGTGGCGATGCTGTGCTTCGCGATGGTGTTCTGGTTGCTGCCGAATCAATTGATTGGCTTGTTCCTCGATCACAACGATCCGGCATTCCGCGAAGTCATCAACCTGGCCGTGAGCCTGCTGGCGGTGGCGGCATGGTTCGAGTTGTTCGACGGCACGCAAACCATCGCCATGGGCTGCATTCGCGGACTCAAGGACGCCAAGACCACGTTCCTGGTTGGCCTGGCCTGCTATTGGCTGATCGGCGCACCGGCCGCGTGGTGGATGGCGTTCCACTTGAACTGGGGGCCGACGGGTGTCTGGTGGGGGTTGGCCTTGGGGCTGGCGTGTTCGGCGGTGAGCCTGACGCTGGCGTTTGAGTGGAAGATGAAGCGGATGATTCGGCGGGAGCCTTCGGCACGAGGCAGTTTTCGGGTGATTCAGCCGGATTAGGATCAAAAGATCGCAGCCTGCGGCAGCTCCTACATGGGCATGCATAACCC
>NZ_JBSVXD010000181.1:0-11356 GCF_054070755.1 Pseudomonas sp. SDO5591_S426
CATCGCCGGCAAGCCGTGCTCCTGCATTGGCTGATCAGCAAGTGTAGACGCTATTGAGGATGTATCTTATTCAGGCCTTTGAACTTCGGCAGCGGATATCCCGAATGCCGATGTCCGGGCCAGCAGGAAATACAGAATCCCCGGCACCACCAGCCCGACAATCCACGAAATATCCACGCCGCCGAGCTGCGCGACCATCGGTCCGGAATAGAAATGGGTGTCGACGAAAGGCAACTGAATCAGCACGCCGACGACATAGACGCCGATGCCCAACAGGTTCCAGCGACCGTAGCGCCCGGCCGGATCGGACAAGGCCGGGATGTCATAACGCTCCTTGTTGATGAAGTAGTAATCCACCAGGTTGATCGCGCTCCAGGGTGTGAAGAACGTCAGCAGGAACAGGATGAAATACTTGAACGAGTTCAGGAATGAATACTGTCCAAGCAGCGCCAGCGTGGTCGACGCCGCGACAATCACCAGCACGAACAGCATGCGCTGGCCGGCGGTGATTTCGAGGCGGCTGCGGAAACCGCTGATGATGGTCGCCACGCACATGAAGCTGCCGTAGGCATTGAGGGTCGACACCGTGACCTTGCCGAACACCACGCTCAAGTACAGCAACGAGGCCATCACCCCGGTACTGCCCAGGCCGACGATGGTCGCCACTTCATGACCACGGAAATTCGCCCCCGCCAACGCCGCCGCGAATACGCCCAGCACCATCGACGCCTGGGCGCCCAACACAGTGCCCAGGCCGACGGCGGTGAAGGTTTTCCAGGAGGATGTCTTGCTCGGCAGGTAGCGCGAATAATCCGCCACATAAGGGCCGAACGCGATCTGCCAGGAGGCGGACAGCGACACTGCCAACAGGAACGTGCTCCAGCCGAAATGGCGGTTTTCCAGCAACAGGCCGATGTCGTTGAGGGTCATCAAACGGGTGAACAGATAGACGAACGCAATGACGCCCAGCACGCTCGCTACTCGCCCGACCAGATGAATCACCCGATACCCGAACATCGTCAGCAGAGCGATGCACCCGGCAAAAATCAGGATGCCTGCACTGTCGCTGACGCTGATCAACTGGGCAATCGCCTGCCCCGACAACACCGCACCCGTGGCACTGAAACCGAGGTACATCAGGCACACCAGCACAATCGGGATCGCCGCGCCGTAGACCCCGAACTGCACGCGGCTGGAGATCATCTGCGGCAAGCCGAGCTTCGGCCCTTGCGCCGCGTGCAACGCCACCACCGCGCCGCCCAATACCTGGCCGATCAGCAAGCCGATGAGTGACCAGAACACATCACCGCCCAACACCACGGCCAGCGCCCCGGTGACGATCGCGGTGATCTGCAGATTGGCGCCGAGCCACAGGGTGAACTGGCTGTAGAGGCTGCCGTGGCGCTCGGCTTCGGGGATGTAATCGATCGAACGGGTCTCGATCAGGAGACTTCGTTGGGGGCTGTCTGTGGCGTTGGTCATTACGGGTTTCTCTTCTTATAAATTCAGAGTATTGCGGGTCCCCAGTGGGAGCGAGCCTGCTCGCGATAGCGGCGGCACAGCCAGCATCTCTGTGTCTGACACACCGCTATCGCGAGCAGGCTCACTCCTACAGGGATTGTGTCTGGCTGACAGGCCAGATCTATTTTTGGGCGACTTGCCCCACAAACGGCACCTTGGCCCACACCACCTTGCCGCCGACCATCGTCATCAACACCTGATTGCGCCCCAGTTCATCCTCGGGCACCTGCATGAAGTTCTTGTCCAGCACGATCAGATCGGCAAACTTGCCCACCTCCACCGAACCGACGACTTTCTCCAACTTGAGCTGTTCGGCGGCGTTGAGGGTGATGGTGCGCAGCACTTCTGCACGGGACAGTGCCGGGTCGGCGTTGAGCCTGCCTGCGTAGTTGGGGCCATAGCTGTGCGGGTTCTGCGGATCGCCCGAGCGGGTGACACCGACTTTCAGTGCGAGGAACTCGTCGAGCGGATCGACCGGCCAGTCGCTGCCATAAGCCACACGTCCGCCAGCAAGGGCAATGCTGCCCGACGGTTCCATGCGCGCGAAGCGTTCGACACCCAGGTGATCGCTGGTGCCGTCGACCGTGGACGGCGCTTGCTGCGCCCATTGGAAGGACATGTTGGCGGTCACGTCGAGCGTCTTGAAACGCCCGTAGTCGGCAGGGTCCACCGATTCGGCATGGGTGATGGTCGGACGAAAGCCGTTGCCGGGCAGTTGCTGGCGCACGTATTCGATACCGTTGAGCGAATCACGCACCGCGCGATCCCCGGTGGCGTGCAGGTGCGGGTCGAGTCCGGCCTGCACCGCTTTGAGCAGCAGCGGATTGAGCACCTGCGGCGGGAAATACAGCTCGCCACGGTTTTTTCCCGCAGTCCATTTCGGCGCTTTCTCGGTGCCGGCGTTGTGCAGGTACGGGGTCAGCATGGCCCCGGTATCGGCCGGTGCGTTGATGATGCCGTCCATGAACAGTTTGACGTGGCGCATGCTCACGCCCGGCGCGACCTGGGCTTCGCCCTGATCGTAGGTGGTGGCCAGTGCCTTGGCTTCGGCGATGGTCTTGGCCGGGTCGGCAGTGGCGGCGGCCGGGTCGAGTTTGATCGACAATATGGCGCGGGCCGTCAACTCGCCCGATTGCTGCAACGTGGTGAACGCCTTGCCATTCTCCGGCCCCGACAAGGCATCGAAGAAACTGGTGATGCCCTGCTGGCGCATGGCGTCGAGCGCGGCGCGGCTCTGGATCAGCTTCTCGGCATCGGTCGCCGGCGGCACCACGGCGGCCATGGTATCCGCCGCGCCGTCCTCGCAGATGCCGGTGGGGTTGCCGGCACTGTCGCGCGCGTACTTGCCGTCGGCGGGGTTGACCGTGTGCTTGTCGATGCCGGCCACTGCCAGACCACGGGAGTTGGTCAGCACGGTGTGGAAGTCGGTGGAACGTACCTGAATCGGCCGTTTGGTGTTGAGCGCATCAAGGGTCGATTTGTCGGCATCGCCGTCGAGGCCGGTCATGCCCATGCGATCCCAACTGCCGACTTCAAGCCACACGTCCTGGCCTTTGTCCTTGTCGGCATCCAGGCACGCCTGAATGGCTTTTTGAAAATCCTTACGCGTCATCGTCTGGTATTTCAGGTCGCACAAGGTCATGGCCCGACCGCCATCGCCGGGATGCATGTGCGCATCGATGAAGCCCGGCATCAGCATGCGTCCGGCCAGATCGATCACCTGCGTCTGTGCACCGATGAATGAGGCTGCCCCCTCATCGCTGCCGACATAAACGATCTTGCCGCCCGTGACGGCAACGGCCTGCTGCACCGAATCCTTGCCATCGACGGTGTAGACATAACCGTTGCGCATGACCATGTCGGCGCTGGTCGGACTTTGGCTCTGGCACCCCACCAGCGCCACACAGGAAACGGCCGTTGCACCGGCAACGGCGATAAATAGCCTGGAAAACATCACTGGCCCCACCTCTGTTTTTATAGTTTTTGAAGGGCCCGGCCACACGGCCGCGCAAGCCCTTGATATGCAGGGCATACCCTATAGCGCGCGGTGGCTGGACGGACCTCTGCAAATGAGGAGGGTCAGGCAAAAAGTGGGGGGTGGTTATGATTTCCTACGGTTGCGGTGTGCAGGCGGAACCCTGCGAACGCAGGACTGAACCCAGTTCCACCTTGCTCTTCACGCCGAGTTGCAAGTAGCAATTGCGCAGGTAGGTGCGCACGGTGGCCGGGCTCAGGCCGAGGATTTTGGCGATTTCCTTATAGGAATGACCGGCAGCGAACAGCATCGCTGCGGTCCGTTCCCGAGGCGCCAGCACCGCGCCGCGTGGTTGTGTTTCCAGCGACAGGATGACGTGCTCGGCGTTCGGCGTGAGGGTCAGCGCCGAGCGTCCCAGGCGCATCACGCAAGGTGCCTTGGGCAATTGCGCGATGATCTCGGCGGGCAGCGTGGAACCGCTCCAGTCGGGCAATTCCCGTTGAATGACCGCGCACAACCCGGCGCCGATATACAGCAAACCGCCGTCGCGCCGCGCCACCCCGAATTCGCTGGCACCGTTGCCGGTGTCGACGCGGATCATGTCCTGCACCTGGAATCGCCACAGCTGCAACAAGTGATCGCAGAACGCCGAGAACAGACCGGCCTCGTTGTCGCTGAACGCCGGAGCATCGCCGCCACGGTAGAGACAAACGAAAAACATCAAGCCGCTTTCGGGCAGCTCGAAGGTGATGCACATCGGGTGGTAGAGGTCATGCCGTCGGGCGAACGCGTCCACGTCGGCATCGGGATCGGTGAAGCCGCTGTCGCGGATGACCTCGCCGGGGCGGCTCAAGGTGTCATGGGAGAACTTGTCGCTGCCGGCACTCTGTTGCCATTCGCCGGCAAACGATTCGGGCAGATCGATGCGCCCGTGCATCCAGCTTTGCGGTGGCGCGCTTGCGACCGAGGTGGACATCTCGCCCCACCACGCCGAAGCGAACGGCACTTGTTGACGCAACACCTGCAAGCCGTCGGCAATGAACTCGGCGGCACCCCGCTCCCGCGCCAGACGCCCCAATTGCAGCAGACAACGGTTGAACGCTTGCAGCATCGCCATCGACGGGTCGATGCCCAGCTGATTATCCCCCTGCATCGTGCCGATCCTGTTCGTAACATGGTCTGTCGTTTCGACGATGCCACAGGCGCCGGGATGGCGTCCACAGGATCACTGAGCCGAACTGCTCAACTCATACAACAGCGGCCGCCGATCCCGATGCAGATCATTGCGCTCGCTGATGCGTTTGTTGCGCGCCTCAGCCAGGTTCAGCGTGGCCAGCAAAATCTGTTCGCCGCCCTGCTCCGCCGGCCCGGCCAATGGATAACCGTCGGCATCGACGATCACCGAACCCTGCACCCAACCCACGCCGCGCTCGTGACCGTAACGGTCACACGCGGCGATGAACATCCGGTTCACCGAGGCATTGGCCTGCACCCGCAGGACCTCTGCCGGGCGCTCGGTTTGCGGGCGTGGACCGTCAGGCCAGTTGACTGGCGCGCACAACAGATCGGCACCGGCCAGCGCCGGAAGACGCACCCACTCAGGGAACTCCAGGTCGTAGCAAATCAGCACGCCGATGCGTCCGTGGACCGTTTCGACCACCGGCGGCGCAGCGTCGCCAGCAGTGAAGATTTCCCGTTCGGCATCCCACAGATGCGCCTTGCGGTACACCGCGCGCACACCCTGGGCATCGATCAGCGCGGCACTGTTGGCCAGTTCACCGTTGGGCAAATGCTCACAGAAACCGCCGACCACAATGATGTTCAGTTCCCGGGCCAAGGCTTGCCACAGGCGCAGGGTCGGGCCATCGCAGGTTTCCGCCAGCGCCAGCGCTTCGTTGCGATCGGCGAACAGATAGCCGCTCTGGATCAGTTCCGGCAGCACCACGACTTGAGCGCCCTGCAACGCCGCCGAACGGATCGCCCGTTCGGTGAGGGTGCGGTTGTAAGCGAGGTCGCCGATTTTCGGTGCCAGTTGGCAACAGGCGACCACGGTGTTTTTGGCAATGTTCAACGCACCGGCTCCGCTGTTTGATAAGTCATGGCGACAATGTCCTTTTCGGTAATCGAGTCGATGACCCGGCGCTCGGCGTTGAGGTCCAGCGAACGACTGAGGATGTAATACGTCAGGCCCGACACCAGCAATCCGACCAGCCACGCGATATCGACGCCTTCGAGCATCCGTGCCAACGGGCCGACGAACACTTCTTTGCCGGCAGCGGCGTCAAAAATGTAGAAGAACGGCACCATGGCCGCGAAGCCGATCAGGTACGAGACGATGCCGCGAAATTGCCAGGCGCCATAGATGCCTTTTGGCGTGAAGAAATGCGGGATCGCGTAGCGACCTTTGCGCACGAAGAAGTAATCGACCAGGTTCACAGCGGTCCACGGCACCAGGAAGTACAACAGCAAGACGAGGAAGGTGTTCAGCAGCGCGATGCCGTCACCCTTGATCGACAGCACGCAGGTCAACAGGATGATGCTGATCGCGCTGATCGACAGCACCCGGGCACGAGGCGTCGGGGTGATTTTCCTGATCGAGTCAACGCCGGTCAGCAGCGTCAGCATGGCGCTGTAGGAGTTGAGCGCGATGATCGGCAGGAATCCCGCCACCGAGACGATCACCAGCAAATTGCCCAGCCCCGGAATCATCGAAGAGCCGACCTGATTCAGCGCCACCAAGGCATCGACGGCTTTCAATTCCTGGGCGAGCCATGCACCGAGGCCGATCATCCAGCTACCGGACAGCGACGCACCGATGAACACCGCCGCGATCAGTTTCGGGCGGCTGGTGTTTTTCGGCAGGTAACGCGAATAGTCGGAAACGTACGGCGCATAGGAAATGTTGTAGCTGGCGCCGATGGCAAACAGTGTGGCGAAGGCAATCCAGCTGAAACCCAGATCGGTCGCCGGCGTGACGCCTTCGGAACCCGCGCCGAACATCAGGGCAATGGTCACCAGCGCATACAACGGAAGTGTCGCCAAGAGCGCCCACTTGAAAGCCTTGTGCATCAGGTCATGGCCGTAGATGGACAGCAACGCGCCGACCAACACCACGGCCACCGCGACGATGGTCGGGTCAACACCGAACACATGCTGCAGCCCGTTCATGATCAACGAGATGTTCACCACGTTGAAACCGACGAACACAAACATCGTCGCCATCAACGCCAGGATCACCCCGCGATAACCGAACTGGGCGCGGGACTGGATCATCTGCGGCAGGCCCATTTCCGGACCTTGCGAACCGTGGAAGGCCATGAAAATCGTGCCGAACATGATGCCGAGCGCGCCGGCCAGCATCGTCCACAGCGCCGACAAACCCAGGCTCGGGCCGACAAAACCGATGGAGATGGTGAAGAAGTGGAAATTGCCGAGAAACCAGAATGGCCCCTGGCTGCTGAGTTTGGCGTGACGTTCGTTTTCCGGGATGTAATCGATCGAGTGGCCTTCGATGGCCAACCCGCTGCTCGCCTCGGCGGCGTGCGCAGAAAGTGGAGAACCTGACATACGATGATTCCTATGCAGTTGATTGTTTTTGTTTTGAGCGCAGCGGTCGATTCGACGTCCGGATCAGGTGGAACTCCAGAAAAAGCTAACGATGACGCTGGTTTCCCTGCAATGTATGGCGTTGGCTTCGGCCATAAAATATCTCAGGCGCACTGTTCACATAGATCAGCGTCTATGTAATCGAGTATCGGGAGCCTCCATGCTGGGAACTGTAACTGAGCTGGATCTGCGCTTGATCCGGGTATTTCTCACCGTCGTCGAAGCGGGCGGGATTTCAGCGGCGCAAACCGCGCTCAACACCACGCAACCGACCATCAGCGCGCAACTGGCAACGCTGGAAGCGCGAGTGGGTTTTCGTTTGTGCGAACGCGGTCGCGGCGGTTTTTCGGTGACGCCCAAGGGCGGTCAGTTTGTCGAGGCGGCGCGGCGCTTGCTGGCGGCGGCCGAGGGTTTTCGGGTCGAAGTCCAGCACATCAACCGCAAGGTCTCGGGCAATATCAACATCGGCCTGCTCGGGCAGATCGACCCGGTGGCGAACAAGAAAATCGGCTTGGCCATTGCACGCCTGCGAGCCCGGCACGAAGGGTTGTACTTCCACTTCACCGAGCTGTCGTCGTCGCTGCTGGAAGAAAAAATCATCAACAGCCACATCGATCTGGCCATCGGTTATTTCTGGCACCGTTTGCCCAACATCGACTATTTCCCGTTGTTCCAGGAAACCCAGATCGCCTATTGCGCGCCGTCGCACCCGCTGTTCGAACAAGTGGGCGCACTGACCCGCGAGGACGTCAGCCACTACGACTGGGTCTGGCCGAGCCACCCTCTGCCAGAAATGCCCGCACCCACTTCGATCGAACGCCTGACCGTGCTCACCGACAGCATGGACGGCGCCGCGCTACTGATTCTCTCAGGCCAGCATCTGGGTTTTCTGCCGCAACATTACGCGGCCCGGCATGAACAGCTTGGACAGTTGCACCCGCTCAATCCCGAATTACTTCGCTATGAGGTCGGCTTTCATGCGGCAGTCAGGCATTCGGCGCGGCAGCGGGATCTGGTCAGTGCGTTTCTGAACGAGTTGATCGATATCTTCGGCTCACCCTGAGTCGCTGTTTTTCCTCTGAGGTGATCTGGCCAGCTTGCACAATCCCCTTGTGGGAGCGAGCCTGCTCGCGATGAGGTCGGTACATTCAGCATCTACATCGACTGATACACCGCCATCGTCGGAACGCCGCCCGGAGCAAGCTCGGCTCCTACAGGGGGATGCGGTGTTTTCAGAAGCGGATTTTGGCAGTCGGAATCACGTCGATCCGCGCCACCGAACCGGTGAGGTGCGCCCAATCCTTGTTGTGCTCGGCAATGATGTCTTCAGCGGTGAGGTTGCCATTGTCGACGGTGGAATGCGCGTCCTTCGCCAGCACCACGTCATACCCCAGTTTCAACGCCTGACGCACAGTGGCGTTGACGCAGTAATCGGTTTGCAGGCCGCAGATGACCAGGCGTTCGAAGTCTTCCTTAGGCAACAGCTTTTGCAGGTTGGTCTGATAGAACGAATCCCCGGTGGTCTTGCGCACGCGCTTGTCTTCTGGCGAAGTCTCCAGCCCTTCAGCCAGTTGCCAGCCAGCCGCATCGTACGTGAAGAGACCGTCCGCCTCTTCGTGCTGAATCAAAACCACCGAAACGCCGGCAGTGCGCGCCCCCGTCGAAAGGTCGTTGATGGTATTGATCACGCGATTGATCTCGAAGCACTCGTATTCACCCGAGCATAGAGCCTGCTGGACGTCGATGATTAACAGTGCAGTGGTCATGATTCCTTCCTTGATAATTCAGAGGGGCAAGGGACGAACATAAGTCCGTCCCCCGCCAAACACAACCCTCAGTAACCCAACGACAACCCAGTGTTACGCCGTGGATCGTTGGCCCCGTAGAAACGGTTCTTGCCCACCGGTTTTCCGTCCAGCGACGGCGCGCCTACGAGGATCGCCGCCAAGTGGTTGGCATCCTGCGGGCCGGCGAACTTGTGGCCCCAGCTTTCGAGGATTTTCACCGTGTCGGGGCTGGTGGTGAAGGTTTCCAGATTGGTTTCCTCCGGCAGCCATTGCTGGTGGAAACGCGGCGCATCCACCGCTTCCTGGATATTCATGCCGTAGTCGATGACGTTGAGCATGGTCAGCAAGGTCGCGGTGATGATGCGGCTGCCACCCGGCGTGCCGACCACCATCACTACTTTGCCGTCCTTGGTGACGATGGTCGGGCTCATGGACGACAGCGGCGCCTTGCCGGGCGCGATGGCGTTGGCCTCGCCCTGCACCAGGCCGTACATGTTCGGCACGCCGATTTTCGAGGTGAAGTCGTCCATCTCGTCGTTGAGGATGACCCCGGTCTTGCTGGCCATGACCCCGGCGCCGAACCAGTCGTTAAGGGTGTAGGTCACCGAGACCGCATTGCCCCATTTGTCGACGATCGAGTAATGGGTGGTATTGCTGCCCTCATGGGGCGCTACGCCAGGCTTGAGGTCCTTGGACACGCCGGCCTTTTGTGGGTTGATCGCTTCACGGAGCTTGGTCGCGTAATTTTTATCCAGCAAATGGGCGATCGGGTTCTTCACGAAATCCGGGTCGCCGAGGTAACTGTTGCGATCGACGTAAGCGTGACGCATCGCTTCGATCTGGTAGTGCATGCCCTGGGCCGAGTGATAGCCCAGATCTTTCATCGGATAGCCTTCGAGGATGTTCATGATCTGACAGATAACCACGCCGCCGGAGCTCGGTGGCGGTGCCGAAACCACATGGTAGCCACGGTAATCGCACTCGATCGGCGCCAGTTCGCGGGTCTTGTATTTGTCGAGGTCGGCCTGGGTGATGATGCCCTTGTTGGCCTGGCTGGAGGTGACGATGGCGTCAGCTACCCAGCCTTTATAGAAGCCGTCGGCGCCCTTCTCGGAGATCTCGCGCAGGGTTTTGCCGAGGTCTTTCTGCACCAGTTTCTGCCCAACCTGCATCGGCTCGCCGTTGCTCAGGAAAATCGCGCCGGAGTCCTTGATGTCCTTCTTGAACACGTCGGTGGCGTAGTCCAGCAAATCGACATCGCCCTGCTCCAGCACGAAGCCGTCTTCAGCCAGTTTGATGGCCGGGGCGATCACGTCCTTGCGGGGTTTGGTCCCGTATTTGCTCAGCGCCAGTTCCATGCCGGACACCGTGCCCGGCACGCCGACGGCCAAGTGACCGCGTGTACTCAAGTCCGGAATGACGTTGCCCGCCTTGTCGAGGTACATGTCGGCGGTGGCGGCCAGCGGGGCTTTTTCGCGGAAGTCGAGGAAGGTCTTGCGGCCGTCGGCCAGTTGAATGGTCATGAAACCACCACCGCCCAGGTTACCCGCCGCCGGATACACCACCGCCAACGCGTAACCTACCGCGACAGCGGCATCGACCGCGTTGCCACCATTCTTCAACACATCCACGCCCACGTGGCTGGCCAAGTGCTGGGCAGTGACCACCATGCCGTTTTCCGCGGCGACCGGGGCGACAGAGGCCGCATGAGCAGTCAGGCAGCTGAGCGCCAACGAGGTCGCAATCAGCGATTTGGCAAAAGGTTCGTACTTCATGAGTCGGTCTCTTCTTGTTTTAAAGTAGGAAAACGCGTCAAAAGCAGTAGCCAAGTATGGTCGGGATTGCGTATTGCGCCTCCCCGACGAAGCAGTATCCTTAACACCTGTTCAACAATCAGGCGGGGCCTGCGGCATGACTTACACCTGCACCACCCTGGCCTCCCCGGTCGGCGAGTTGAAGCTGGTGGCGAACGGTTCAAGACTGGTCGCCATCCTCTGGGAAAACGACAAACCCGGTCGGGTGCGTCTCGGCGCGATGAACGAAGCGCCGGACAGCCCGATCCTGATGCGCGCCGCCGAGCAACTGCGCGAATATTTCGCCGGCACACGCCAGCGCTTCGAACTGGACCTGGATTTTGTCGGTACGGAATTTCAGAAAAAGGTCTGGGCGGCGCTGCTCACCATTCCTTTTGGCGAGACACGCAGCTACAGCCAGATCGCCGAACAGATCGGCAACCCGAGCGCGGTGCGGGCGGTGGGCGCGGCGAATGGCAAGAACCCGATATCGATTATTGCGCCGTGCCATCGGGTGATTGGCGCGTCGGGAAAATTGACCGGGTTTGCCGGGGGGCTGGAGGCGAAGGAACTGTTGCTGACGCTGGAAGGCGGGCATTGGCCAGGCACAGCGCGCTTGCCTGGCTTTTGACTTTGTAGGAGCTGCCGCAGGCTGCGATCTTCTAAAGCAAAAT
>NZ_JBSVXD010000182.1:0-11142 GCF_054070755.1 Pseudomonas sp. SDO5591_S426
ACAGGTGTTTCCGGTGTTCACAAAATCTGTATTCACTGAAGCTCCCTGTGGGAGCTGGCTTGCCAGCGATGAGGCCAGATCAAACAACTCATGACCTGAATCTTCTGAACTAAAATCCTCGAATACCACTATCGGCAGTTTTTGCCTTACTGCCACATGACGGACTCATTACAACTCTAGGATGACCCCATCTGCTAGATGAGGTCCGTCCATGAACAGCTCGATCGCAACTGCCCTGACCAACCCCGGCGCACCGATGAAAGTGCGCGGCGTACAGAAGCGCTTTGGCGCCTTTACCGCGCTGGATAACGTTTCCCTCGACGTGGCGGCCGGTGAACTGGTCTGCTTGCTAGGCCCGTCGGGCTGCGGCAAAACCACCTTGCTGCGTTGCATCGCCGGTCTGGAGAAGCAGGACAGCGGGGAGTTGTACCTGGGTGATCGCGACGTTTCCCATCTGGCACCGCAGGCGCGGGACTACGGCATTCTGTTTCAGTCCTACGCGTTGTTTCCCAATCTCACCGTCGAAGCGAACATTGCCTACGGCCTGGCCGGCAGCGGTCGCGATCAGGTGCGTCAGCGCGTTGGTCAGATGCTGGAACTGGTCGGCCTGAGCGGCAGCGAGAAAAAGTACCCGGGCCAGTTGTCCGGCGGCCAGCAGCAGCGGGTTGCACTGGCCCGCGCGTTGGCACCGGCGCCTTCGCTGTTGCTGCTCGACGAACCGATGTCGGCTCTCGACGCCCGCGTTCGCGAGCATCTGTGTACTGAGCTGCGCCAACTGCAACGCAGCCTTGGCATCACCACCCTGATGGTCACCCACAACCAGGACGAAGCCATGCTGATGGCCGACCGCATCGCCGTGATGAACAACGGCAAGGTCGAGCAGTACGCTACGCCGCAGGAAATCTACAACCGCCCGGCCACGCCGTTCGTTGCGGAGTTCGTCGGTCAGGGCAACTGGCTGCCGTTCCATAGCAGCAGCGACAGCCATGCCCAGGTTGGCGGAATGAACATGCGCCTCGCCGATGGCAGCGCGAAGACCGCATCGGGCCGGCTGTTTTGCCGCCCTGAAGCGATCAACGTCAATCCTGTGGTGCACGAGGAAAACCTGTTCCCGGCCAAGGTGCGTGAAATCACTTTCCTCGGCAACCGCTGCCGCATGAGCTTCGAACTCGATCACCTGCCGGGTCACGCCTTGTTGGCCGAACTGGCACCGGAAGCCATGCCGCGCCTCGGCGCGCAGCAGATCATGGTCGCCTTGCCACCGCGCAGCCTGCAGGTGTTTGCCTGATGAGCGCGAACATCGCGCTGCCGATCCCGCACAAGCAGGCTCGGCAGATCTCCCGCGCCGAGATCGGTGATCGGGTGTTCGTGGTCGGCGGCAAGGTTCTCTTGCTGGTGTTGCTCGGTGTCGCCGTGTTGATGCCCTTGCTGGCGATCTTCTGGCGTGGCTTCAGTTCCGAGGCCGGGCAGGGCGGTGGCTGGGTCGCCGCGAAGGAACTGGTGAGCAGCGAAAATTTCCACTGGTTGCTGGGTAACAGCCTGAAGGTTTCCCTCAGCGTCGCAGCGATTGTCGTACCGCTGGCTTACCTGTTTGCCTACGCACTGCAACGCACGTTGATTCCGGGCAAAGGTATCTGGCGTGGTATTTCGCTGCTGCCATTGATGGCGCCGTCGATGTTGCCGGGGATTGCACTGGTTTACCTGTTCGGCAATCAGGGCATGTTGCGCGGGCTGGTCGCGGACAACATCTATGGCTTCTGGGGCATTGTGCTCGGCGAGGTGATCTACACCTTTCCACACGCCTTGATGATTTTGCTGTCGGCGCTGTCCCTGGCGGATGCGCGCCTGTTCGATGCCGCTTCGAGCATGGGCGCCAGTCCTGCAAAAGCCTTCCGCAGCATCACCTGGCCGGCGACGCGTCAGGCTGTTTTCGCCGCGTTCTGTCTGGTCTTCACCCTGACCATCACCGACTTCGGCGTGCCCGTGGTGGTCGGGGGCGACTATCAAGTGCTGGCGCTGGAAGCCTACAAGGCGGTGGTCGGCCAGCAACAATTCGGTCGCGGTGCGTTGATCGGCATGGTGTTGTTGCTGCCGGCGCTGTTCAGTTTCGGGGTCGATGCCTGGTTGCGTCGGCGCCACGGCGACTCCATGAGCGGTCGTGCGCAAGTGTTCAAACCAGCGCCGTCGAAACTGCGCGACGGTTGCTACCTGACCATCGTGCTGCTGATCTGCGCCACGTTGCTGCTGGTGTTCGGCATGGCGGTGTTCTCGTCCCTGGTGAAGTTCTGGCCGTACAACCTGTCGTTGTCGCTCAACCATTACCAGTTCAACGACACCGCCGGCGGTGGCTGGCTGGCCTACGGCAACAGCGTGAAGATGGCGTTGTGCACGGCGTTGATCGGCAGCGTGCTGATCTTCACCGGCGCCTACCTGATGGAAAAAACCAAGGGCCAGCGTGGGCTGAATCTGACACTGCGCATGCTCAGTTTCGTACCGATGGCGGTGCCGGGCCTGGTGCTGGGCTTGGGCTACGTCTTCTTCTTCAACCTGACCGGCAACCCGCTGCACGTGCTCTACGGAACCATGACCCTGCTGGTGGTCTGCACCATCGCGCACTATTTGACCACCGCGCAAATGACCGCCACCACCGCGCTACGCCAACTCGACGCCGAGTTCGAAGCCGCCGCGCTGTCGCTCAAGGCGCCGCTGTACCGCCATTACCTGCGGGTGACGGTGCCGATCTGCCTGCCGGCGCTGCTGGACATCGTGCGCTACCTGTTCGTCTCGGCCATGACCACCGTTTCGGCGGCGATCTTCCTCTACAGCCCCGACACCATCCTCGCGGCGGTGGCGGTGCTGAACATGGACGACGCCGGCAACGTCGGCGGCGCGGCGGCGATGTCGACCCTGATTCTGTTCACCTCGGCGGGTGTGTCCCTGCTGCTGGCCTGGGCCTCGCGCGGTTTGCTGCGCCGCTCACAGGCCTGGCGGCAGACCGCGCCCAGTCACTGAAACCGTATAACCCTTCAACTCAAAAAACAGGAAAAGATCATGTTCAAGCCTATGGCCCTGGCCGCTGCTGTCCTCACCGCTTTCAGCCTGAACGCCTTTGCGGCGAAAACCGAGTTGACGGTGTACACCGCCCTCGAAGCCGAGCAACTGAAGACCTACAAAGAAGCTTTCGAGAAGGCCAACCCGGACGTCGAAATCAAGTGGGTGCGCGATTCAACGGGCATCATCACCGCCAAACTGCTGGCCGAAAAAGCCCGCCCGCAGGCTGACGCCGTGTGGGGCCTGGCCGCTTCGAGCCTGGCGATCCTCGATCAGCAAGGCATGCTGCAAAGCTACGCACCGAAGGACCTGGGCAAGATCGGCGCTAACTACCGCGACGCCGCCAACCCGCCAGCCTGGGTCGGCATGGACGTCTGGGCTGCAACCATTTGCTTCAACACCGTCGAAGCCGAGAAGCAGGGCCTGACCAAACCCGTGAGCTGGCAAGACCTGACCAAGCCTGAGTACAAAGGCAAGATCGTCATGCCGAACCCGGCGTCGTCCGGCACCGGTTTCCTCGACGTCAGCGCCTGGCTGCAAACCTTCGGCGAGAAGCAGGGTTGGGCCTACATGGATGGCCTGCACCAGAACATCGGCCAGTACGTTCATTCCGGTTCCAAGCCGTGCAAACTGGCGGCCGCTGGTGAATTCCCGATCGGTATTTCCTTCGAATACCCGGCCGTTCAGTTGAAGCGCCAAGGCGCGCCGCTGGACATCATCCTGCCGAAGGAAGGCCTGGGCTGGGAGATCGAAGCGACTGCCGTGATCAAAGGCACTGCCCACGAAGAAGCGGCGAAGAAACTGGCTGACTTCTCGGCCAGCCCTGAGGCCATGGAACTCTACAAAGAGAACTTCGCCGTACTCGCGCAGCCGGGCATTGCCAAACCGCAGACCGAACTACCAGCCGACTACGAGCAGCGTTTGATCAAGAACGACTTTGCGTGGGCCTCGAAGAATCGCGACGAGATCCTGACCGAATGGCGCAAGCGTTATGACGGCAAGTCGGAGAAAGTGGCGGCCAAGTAAGATCTTTATCGGCTGACAGGGCCTCATCGCGGGCAAGCCTTGCTCCTACAGTATTTGCGTCGTATGAAATTTCGCGATCGACGCATAACTTGTAGGAGCAAGGCTTGCCCGCGATATCGATTCCAAAACCAGCAGAATTTTATCGGGAGACTTCTGATGGACCGCAACGAACAAGTGATCGCCGAAGTATTCGGACTATACGAACGCTTCGGCGCCGACGATTACATCGGCGAACCCGTGTCGCAGATCGAACACATGTCCCAGGCTGCCGAACTGGCCATGGCCGAAGGTTTCGATGATGAAGTGGTGGTGGCCGCCTTCTTCCACGACATCGGGCATATCTGTGCCGAAAGCGCCGAGAACATGGGCGGCTTCGGTGTGGTCAGTCATGAGCGCCTGGGTGCCGATTACCTGCGCCGCGCCGGCTTCAGCGAACGCATGGCGCGGCTGGTCGAATACCACGTGCAAGCCAAGCGTTATCTGACGCTCAAGGAGCCTGGTTACTACGAGCGGTTGAGCGAAGCCAGTCGCCGGACCCTGGAATATCAGGGTGGGGTGATGACGGTTGAAGAGGCTGACGCGTTCGAAAAGGACCCGTTGTGTGAGGTCAGTTTGCGCATGCGGCAGTGGGATGAATTGGCGAAAGAGATGCATGTGCCGGTGATTGATCTGGCGGTGTTGAAGGACAAAGCGGTGCGGTTGTTGGCGGCGTGAGCCTTTAAATCGAGTCGCTGCCATCGCTGGCAAGCCAGCTCCCACAAGGATTTTTTGGTGCCACAGATCTCGTGTGCACCAGAAAACCCTGTGGGAGCTGGCTTGCCAGCGATAGGGCCCAATCAGACGCTACAAAACTGTAGCCAAAGACTCAACCTGCTCCTGCCGCTCCGCCTGATTCAACTTCGGCTGCGGATTAAGCGACGACCACTGCGGATGCGCCCGCGCCTTGCTTAGCGCTTCGGGCAACTTGCCTTCGCGCCAGCCCTTGTCTTGCGGCGTGGCCACCTGAATGCTGTCCATCGCCGCATGCCCACGGGCCTCCAGCGCTTGCAGCAATTGCCTTTGGCGTAGCGCCAACAGTCGCAGCACGTTGTCATCGACGGTCAGCTCACGCTGGCCCTTGATCTTGCCCAGCAAGCGGCTGCCATAACTGCGCGCGGTTTGCAGGGCGCCGCCGGCAATCGCTCCAGCCAGTGCAGCTGCGCCGAGGGTGATGCCACCGACCAGCAAATCCACCCCGGCGCCGGCAGCGGCACCTGCGGCGATACCACCGCCGACGCGAACGCCCAGTTGCTTGAGGGTTTCCGGGTTGAACAAGTCATCGCCCCAACGACCATCCAGCAGCGGTAAATCGCTGGCCGCCGCATCCTGTGGGCGGAAGGCGTAGAGCTTGAGCAACGCTTCCACGCAGCGCTGCTCTCGCTGACGTACGGATTTGCGCAGTTCGCTGATCGCTTGCTGTTCCTGTTCGGCGTCGCTGACCACGCTGCGTCGGCAGGCCGCGCAATCGATCAATAATTCGGCAATCAACCGCGTGGCGCCTTGCTGGCGGGCCAGACGTTGGGCCTGTTGATCGGCGATCAGGCGCTCCAATTGCGGTCGCGCGGTTTCCAGCAGCAGGGCGAGGCTTTCATAGAGACGGCGCTCGCCGTCCTCTGGCGGCGCGACGCTGTCGAATCGCACCAGTGCATGCAGACCCAGCCGCGCCAGCGCTTCACGCCATGCCGGTTCGCGATGGTTGGCGCTGCTGACGAAATTCAGCACCGGCAGCAGCGGTTTGCCACAACTGGCTAACACTTCCAGTTCATCGCGGTATTTGGCCAGCACTGGCTCCCGGGCGTCGATTACATAGAGACCAGCATCCGAGGCCAGCAATTGGCGCAGGACTTTGGCTTCCTGCTCGAAACGCTGTCGCGCTTCACTGCCATCGAGGAAACGCGCCAGTCGCGCCGGGCCGTCGAGGCGTTCGCCGGGGCGTTCCAGGCGTTCGAGGTAGTCGAGCAGGGCGATGGCGTCTTCCAGGCCGGGCGTGTCGTAGAGGTCGAGCAACGGCTCGCCATCCACCGACAGCCGCGCACCTTCGACATGCCGCGTGGTGCTGGGGCGGTGGGACACTTCGCCGAAGCCGACATCGCGGGTCAGGGTGCGCAAGAGTGAGGTTTTGCCGACGTTGGTGTGGCCGACGACGGCGAGTTTCAGGGGGTTAGTCATGACCCGTCTCCAGCCAGTTCAGCGGCGCACAATCGGCAAACGGCAGCTCCAGTTGTTGCAACGCCACATGCCAATCGCCGAGACGGTCGGCGTCCAGCGCTTCGCCGGGCGGTGCTTGCAGCAACCAGACGCGGGTGGCGCTGGCGCTGCGGGCCAGTTCGGCGATCAATGCAAGGCTGCCGCGATCCGGCGAGCGCCGTGGATCGCACGCAATGGCCAGACGCTCAGGCGGAAAACGGCTTAGCTGTTCGAGGAGTTTGTTCCGCGATTCACGGCTATCGAGGATGCCGGCGTTAATGACGTTTTTCGGCAGTTGCGGTGGCCACGGGCGGTCGTCGTCCAGTTCGATGGCGACCAACAGCGCACCATCGCTTTGCTGTTCACTGACGCCGCTTTCCACGCGATGAAGTTGTGCTGGCGCGGCATCGCTGACGCCGAGGCGTTCACTGGTAGGCATCAACCGTTCGCGCAGTTGCGCATAGCCAGGCAGGTTCAAATCCAGACGCAGGGCCGCTTTACCGGATGTCCAGCGCCACAGGCAAAACACCGCGAGCAACAAGCGCGGCACCACGCCGTAGACCAGCAGCACGCCCACCAGCCATGCGGCCCAGGCCTGCCGGGCGCTTTCGATGTTCAGTGCGGCATCGCCACTGGCGCGGATCATTTCCTCGGTCGGCACGCTGAAACCGAGCAGGGCCGGCAACGCGCCGAGCGCCTGGGTCACGGCAATAAAGGTGTTGGCGCTGAGGATCGTGGTTTCCCAGACGAAGCCATAGCGCCGGGTCGCCATCAGCGTCAGCAGGATCACCAGCGCGCTGACTATCGCCAGCAACCACAAGCTGTTGACCAGCACGCCGATGGCCCAGCGATTGAGCTTCTGCCGCTGCAGCAACAGCAGCAGGGCCGGCACCAGTTGCGCGGCTTTGGCGTCCCGCGCAAATTTTTCACTGAGCCACAGCCAAAGACGCCCGAGGCTGGCGCCGTGTTCGCCGGCGAACACCAGGCCCAACGCCCAACTCAACAATAGAATCAGATTAAGGCCGAGCAGGCTGCCCAAGGCCCAAAACACATTCACCGGGTGCAGGCCGTCGCCCATCGCGGCAAACGCCAGGCCAGCGCCGCTGACCACGGCCAGCACCGCCAGTACGATCAATGCCAGTCGCGCACCTTGCAGCCAGTGTTTGAGTGCGTCGCTCAAGCCGTCGCGTTCCGCCAGCCACAGGGCACGGCGCTGAATGCGCGTCGGCAAATCACCGCCCGCGCTGCGGGCCAGTCGATTGGCTTCCAGATCTTCCAGAGGGCCGGCGTGCTCTTCGCGCAGGCGGATGGTTTCTGTCAGCCAGAGGTTATTCAGTTCAGTCACGCGGCATCCCGTCGCTTAAATGAGCTGTGAGCATAACCGTTGTGGCGCTTATCGGCGAAAGCGAGGCTCTGGTATCCTCGCCGACATGACTAAATCACTCCCCCTCAGCCTGATCGCAGCCCTCGGTGAAAACCGTGTGATCGGCGTCGACAACAGCATGCCCTGGCACTTGCCGGGGGATTTCAAATACTTCAAAGCCACCACGCTGGGCAAGCCGATCATCATGGGTCGCAAGACCTGGGATTCCCTCGGTCGTCCACTGCCGGGCCGCTTGAACATCGTGGTCAGCCGTCAGACGGATCTGCTGCTCGAAGGCGCGGAGGTTTATCCGTCGCTGGAAGCTGCGGTGGTTCGCGCCGAGGAATGGGCGAAGGAGCAGGGCGTCGATGAGCTGATGCTGATTGGCGGGGCGCAGTTGTATGCGCAAGGGTTGGCGCAGGCTGATCGCTTGTACCTGACCCGCGTGGCGCTGAGCCCGGAAGGGGATGCGTGGTTTCCGGAGTTTGATTTGAACGAATGGAAACTGGTTTCCAATATCGAAAATCCGGCGGTTGATGACAAACCGGCGTACAACTTCGAAGTCTGGGAAAAAGCTTAAAAGCATCGCTGGCAAGCCAGCTCCCACAGGGACCGCGGTGAAACACAACATGTGTGAACACCGCTAAACATTGTGGGAGCTGGCTTGCCAGCGATAGCGGTCTATCAGGCACCGATCAAGCGTGCGCCAGCTCCGGATGCTCATCCGCATCCAGCAGTTCTTTATCCGTTTGCTGCATCACCTGACTGGTAATCGCACCCGCCGTCATCGACCCACTGACGTTCAACGCCGTACGCCCCATATCAATCAGCGGCTCGACGGAAATCAGCAGCGCCACCAGCGAAACCGGCAAGCCCATCGCCGGCAACACGATCAGCGCGGCAAACGTCGCACCGCCGCCAACCCCGGCCACACCGGCCGAACTCAGCGTCACAATCGCCACCAGCGTCGCGATCCACAACGGGTCCAGAGGGTTGATGCCCACGGTCGGCGCGACCATCACCGCCAACATCGCCGGGTACAGACCGGCGCAGCCATTCTGGCCGATGGTCGCGCCGAACGAAGCGGCGAAACTGGCGATGGACTGCGGAATGCCCAAACGGCTGGTCTGCGCTTCGATGCTCAACGGGATCGTTGCAGCGCTCGAACGGCTGGTGAAGGCAAACGTCAGCACCGGCCAGATCTTGCGGAAGAAGCGCAGCGGGTTGATCCCGGCGGCCGAAACCAGCACGCCGTGAACCACAAACATCAGACCGAGGCCGATGTAGGACACCACCACAAAACTGCCGAGCTTGATGATGTCTTGCAGGTTGGAGCCCGCGACCACTTTGGTCATCAGCGCCAGTACGCCGTACGGGGTCAGCTTCATCACCAGACGCACCAGACGCATCACCCAGGCTTGCAGGGTGTCGATGGCGTTGATCACTTTCTGACCTTTTTCCACGTCATCCTTGAGCAGTTGCAGCGCCGCGATACCCAGGAACGCGGCGAAAATCACCACGCTGATGATCGAGGTCGGCTTGGCCCGCGCCAGATCGGCGAACGGGTTTTGCGGGATGAACGACAGCAGCAGTTGCGGCACATTCAGGTCGGCGACCTTGCCCGCGTAATCGGTCTGGATGGTTTGCAGGCGCGCCATTTCCTGAGTACCGGCTACCAGACCTTCAGCGGTCAGACCGAACAGGTTGGTCAGGCCGATGCCGATCAGCGCCGCGATGGCCGTCGTGAACAGCAGCGTGCCGATGGTCAGGAAGCTGATCTTGCCCAACGACGACGCGTTATGCAGACGGGCCACGGCGCTGAGGATCGAGGCGAACACCAGCGGGATCACGATCATTTGCAGCAGTTGCACGTAACCGTTGCCCACCAGATCGAACCAGCCGATCGAGGCTTTCAGCACCGGGTTTCCGGCACCGTAAACCGTGTGCAACGAAACACCGAACGCCACGCCCAACACCAGCGCGAGCAGGACTTTTTTCGCCAGGCTCCAGTTGGTGTGACGCGTTTGCGCCAGGCCGAAAAGCAGGGCGAGGAACACCAGCAGATTGAGAATCAGCGGCAGATTCATTGGAACTCCCATTAGACATGTGCCAACTGCCTTCCGGGGCAGCTGCGAACCGGCAAGCCTAACAGCTTGATTTCCAATGATTTAATACCGAAAACGTCTGGTAACTGTCGTTTTTGGAATAAGCCGGCGTCGCTCTCGGGGATGCACGTGGCGCGAAGGGTACGTTGGCGGTCGCTGACAGACGAGGACTGTCACAGTTATTTGTTAGCGTCGATGTCTTTCAATCAGGGTCTTTCAATAAGGGAAGCATGCCGATGAAGTTCGCACCGAAATTTCTGGTCGCTGCACTTTGCCTGGGCCTCGCCGGTCAGGTACTCGCCACGGATCTGAAGCACTGGCCGGCCGATCAAGCCAAGGCACTGGACGCGATGATCGCGGCCAACGCCAACAAAGGTAACTACGCGGTGTTCGACATGGACAACACCAGTTACCGCTACGACCTCGAAGAGTCGTTGTTGCCGTTCATGGAGAACAAGGGCCTGATCACCCGTGAGAAGCTCGATCCCTCCCTGAAACTGATGCCGTTCAAGGACACCGCCGACCACAAGGAAAGCCTGTTCAGCTACTACTACCGCCTCTGCGAAGTCGACGACATGGTTTGCTACCCATGGGTCGCGCAAGTGTTCTCCGGCTTCACGCTCAAGGAACTCAAGAGCTATGTCGACGAGCTGATGGCGTCCGGCAAACCGGTGCCGGCCACTTATTACGAAGGCGACGTGGTCAAGAAACTCGACGTCAACCCGCCGAAAATCTTCACCGGTCAGCAAGAGCTGTACAACAAACTGATGGAGAACGGCATCGAGGTCTACGTGATGACCGCCGCCTCCGAAGAGTTGGTGCGGATGGTCGCGGCCGATCCGAAGTACGGCTACAACGTCAAACCGCAGAACGTGATCGGTGTGTCGCTGCTGCTCAAGGACCCGAAAACCGGCGAACTGACCACCGCGCGCAAGCAGATCACCGCCGGCAAATATGACGAGAAGGCCAACCTCGGCCTCGAACTGACCCCGTACCTGTGGACCCCGGCGACCTGGATGGCCGGCAAGCACGCGGCGATCCTGACCTACATCGACGAGTGGAAAAAACCGGTACTGGTCGGCGGCGATACTCCAACCAGCGACGGCTACATGCTGTTCCACGATGTTGACGTGGCCAAGGGCGGTATCCACCTGTGGGTCAACCGCAAAGACAAATACATGACCCAGATTAACGGCATGATGGCCAAGCACGCTGCGGCGCAAGCCAAGGAAGGATTGCCGGTGACTGCCGACAAGAACTGGGTGATCGTGAAGCCTGAGGAGATTCAGTAAGACGGGTCGGCTTCACCTGTAGGAGCTGCCGAAGGCTGCGATCTTTTGATCTTGTTTTTTAGAATCAAAGTCAAAAGAT
>NZ_JBSVXD010000183.1:0-10945 GCF_054070755.1 Pseudomonas sp. SDO5591_S426
AATCCCTGTAGGAGCTGCCGAAGGCTGCGATCTTTTGCTTTTGCTCTTAAGCGTTACCGGCCAGTTTCATCCGCGCCGCCTGAGTGAAATCAAGCATGCGTTTCAACGGGCGAATTGCCTGAGGAACCAGCGCCGGGTCGACGAAGATCTCATTCGTCCCTTCCTTCAAGCTCTTCAGCGTGCGCTCAAGCGTATTCATCGCCATCCACGGGCAGTGCGCGCAACTGCGGCAGGCCGCGCCGTTACCGGCCGTTGGCGCTTCAATAAACACCTTGTCGGGGCACAGCTGCTGCATCTTGTAGAAGATGCCGCGGTCGGTGGCGACAATCAGTGTCTTGTTCGGCAGGCTCTGTGCCGCTGCGATCAACTGACTGGTGGAACCGACGGCGTCTGCCAGCTCGATCACCGACGTCGGCGACTCCGGGTGCACCAGGATCGCTGCATCGGGATACAGCGCCTTCATGTCTTCGAGCTGCTTGGACTTGAACTCTTCGTGAACGATGCACGCGCCGTCCCACAACAGCATGTCGGCGCCGGTCTGGCGCTGGATATAAGTGCCCAGATGCTTGTCCGGGCCCCAGATGATGGTTTCGCCGTTGTCCATCAGGCTTTCGACGATTTCCAGTGCGCAACTGGAAGTCACCACCCAGTCCGCCCGGGCTTTGACTGCCGCCGACGTATTCGCGTAGACCACCACCGTACGCTCCGGATGCTGGTCGCAGAACGCCGAAAACTCATCGACCGGGCAACCCAGGTCCAGCGAGCACGTCGCTTCCAGGGTTGGCATCAGGATTCGTTTTTCAGGGGTGAGGATTTTTGCAGTTTCGCCCATAAACTTCACACCGGCGACCACAACGGTCTTGGCCGAGTGATCTCTGCCGAAACGGGCCATCTCCAGCGAGTCGGAGACGCAGCCACCGGTTTCTTCGGCCAGGGCCTGAATGACAGGGTCGCAATAGAAGTGAGCGACCAGCACCGCGTCCTGAGCCTTGAGCTCGGCAGCGATGGCGGCACGGTAGTAAGCCTCTTCGTCAGCGGTAAGCGGCTTGGGCTGCTTGGCATCGAGGTGGGCTTGAACCAGAAGGCGTTCGGAAATCTGCGTCATGTTCGCAAGACCTGCAGGCGCATTCGCGCGAAAGTCGAGTATACACCCGGCTCCGGACCCTTCAGGGTACCGCCGGGAAAGTGAGTATTCATCAGGCACGGACAGCGTTGAAGCTGGGCAAGGCTACAGAATATCCGGTGGATGCAAAAGATGATTCTGACCTGCGTCATGAAGTGCCACCCAAGGCCTGGGCAAACACAAATCGCGGGCAAAAAAAATCCGGAAATCCTCACTTGCGTGGGCCTTCCAGACTTTTAAAACTGCTTGAAAATGGTGGGTCGTGTGGGATTCGAACCTACGACCAATTGGTTAAAAGCCAACTGCTCTACCAACTGAGCTAACGACCCGCTGTGTGGTGGCGCGTATAATACTGATTTTTAAGGACTATTCAACACCTATTTTGAAATAAATCAAAAATAAGGTGTTGGGTCACTGATTCCGGCCGCGATAAAGCCTTCCGCCCGCAGTCGGCAGCTATCGCATTTACCGCATGCACGACCTTCATCATCGGCTTGATAGCAGGAAACGGTCAGGCCGTAATTGACGCCAAGCTTGGTGCCGGCCTGGACAATCTGCGCTTTGCTGAGGTTTTGCAGCGGCGCCTGAATGCGGAAGCCATTGCCCTCTACACCCGCCTTGGTCGCCAGATTGGCCATGCGCTCGAAAGACTCGATGAACTCGGGGCGGCAGTCCGGGTAGCCGGAGTAGTCCACGGCGTTGACGCCAATAAAGATGTCTCGTGCGCCAAGCACTTCAGCCCAGCCCAACGCCAGGGACAGGAAAACCGTGTTGCGCGCAGGCACGTAGGTGACAGGAATACCTTCGCCCAACTCTTCCGGAATATCGATGCTGCTGTCGGTCAGCGCCGAGCCGCCCATGCCGTTGAAATTAAGACCGATGACTTTGTGCTCGACCACACCCAGATCCCGGGCGACGCGTTCGGCGGCGTACAGCTCGGCGCGGGACCGCTGGCCGTAGTCGAAGCTCATGGTGTAGCAGCTGTAGCCTTCGGCGCGGGCCATGGCCACCACGGTTGCCGAGTCCAGGCCGCCGGACAGCAGGATGACCGCACGTTTTTCCGCAGTGTTCAGTTGTTCCGTCATATCAGCGCCCCGGCTCGTCATTCCAAAGATATTTATGCAGCTGTAATTGCAAGCGCACTGGCAGGTTGTCCGCCACCACCCAGTCAGCCAGGTCCCGTGCATTGAGATCATGGTGACTTGGCGAAAACAGCACTTCACCGGCACGCTTTTCCAGACCGTACTGGATCAACTTGGAGACCGACCAGTCATAGTCTTCCCGCGAGCAGATGACAAATTTCACCTGATCGTTGGGCGTGAGCAGCTCAATGTTTTCGTAGCGATTGCGGTGCGCTTCCTTCGACCCTGGAGTCTTCAAGTCGACAACGCGACTGACCCGGGAATCTACCGCCGAGATATCAATAGAGCCACTGGTTTCCAGTGACACTTCGTAACCGGCATCGCACAAGCGCTTGAGCAATGGGATGGCATTGGGTTGCGCCAGAGGCTCGCCGCCGGTGACACAGACATAACGCGGACGGAAACCGGCAACTTGCTCGAGGATATCGTCGAGGGTGCGAATTGTTCCGCCGGTGAAGGCGTAGGCGCTGTCGCAGTATTGGCAACGCAGAGGGCAACCGGTCAGGCGCACAAAAACAGTGGGCAGGCCAGCAGTCCGCGTTTCACCCTGCAACGAGTAAAAAACTTCGGTAATTCTCAATGTGTCTTGCATAGTCGCCACGGGCGTAACAGCTAAACAGGCTGTCCGCCTCCGTCAGGCACTTCAAGGAACCCCGGCAATGCGCAGATCCCAAAAAGCGTGTTTCATAAAAAGGGCGTGAATTCTAACGAAAAAACCCGCGACAAGCGCGGGTTTCTTCGAAACAGGTCAAGCAGCCTTACATTTTCTGCAGATCGCGCTGGGCCAACTGAGCGGCGGAAGTGCCCGGATACTGGGACACTACCTGCTGCAAAATGCCTTTTACCCGGTCGGTGTGACCCAGGCGGCGCTCTACATCAGCGAGCTTGTACAGCGAATCAGGCACTTTGGCGTGCTTTGGATACAGCTGCGAAACCTTGGCAAATGCCTGACCTGCACCTTGCAGATCGCCTTTGGCCAGGTTCACTTCGCCCAACCAGTACTGGGCATTGCCCGCGTATTGGCTGTTCGGGTATTTGCGCAGGAATGCGGCGAAAGCCTGGCTGGCCTTGTCGAAATCCTTGGCTTTGATCAGGTCGAAGGCAGCATCGTAATAGAGCTTTTCCTTCGCCGGATCTGCCGGTTCGCTACCCGCGGCGGGTGCTTGAGCGGCTGCCGCTCCTGCACTTGCGCCGGCTGCTGCAGCGGGGGCGTTCAAATCGCCACCGCCGGAAGAATTCTCAGGAGTCGCGGCTGGTGCAACGCCGGTTCCTATGCGCCGATCAAGATCCTGGTATCGCTCCAGGTTCTCTTGCTTCATGCGCGATACTTCATTTTGCAGAACTTCAATCGCACCTTGTTGGCGCTCGATCTGTTGCTGCATTGATTGCAGTTGGTTGAACAGCTCGCCCTGTGCCGAGACAGGGGCCGAAACCCCTCCCCCGGCATAGGCGCCGTTCGTACCGTAACCTGCAGGCGGATAACTGCTCCCGCTATTGTTATAGCCGGAGTCGTTATCGACCACAGGAACCGCAGCCCACGCCGCAAGCGGCGCGAGACTGAGAGCCAGAACAGTTACAGCACGACGGCACGTTCGCATGACGAATTACTTACGCAGTTCGACGCGACGGTTTTGAGCCCAGGACTGCTCGTCGTTGCCGGTAGCAACTGGACGCTCTTCGCCGTAGGAAACCAGTTCCAGCTGAGCTGGGGAAACACCTTGCAGTACCAGGTAGCGTTGAACGGCTTTCGCACGACGCTCGCCCAGTGCCATGTTGTACTCACGAGTACCACGTTCGTCGGTGTTGCCTTCCAGAACAACGCGAGCGCCGTTTGCTTTCAGGTCTTTGGCGTGAACGTCCAGAGCGCGCATGGCTTCTGGCTTCAGGTCCGAACTGTCGTATTCGAAGTAGAAAGTGGTGATTGCGCGCAGTGCAGCTTCTTCGCTCAGGGAGCCGTCAACTGCACCAGTGTTTGCGCCGTAACCAGCGTTTGGATCTACAGCGCCTTCACCGGCATTGTCGCCGCCTTTGGACGAGCAACCTACAGCTACAGCCATGGCCAGAGCCAGCGCAGCAAATTTACCAAACTTCAGCATTTCCATCGTGAAACTCCTAATGAACCCCAGTGTGTTAAGTAAAACGTATAGCGCCGCGTCAGTTCAGGTAAGGGGACCAGGAAGGTTCTCTGACTTCGCCTTGTGCGGTAGGAAGCGGGAGCCTTACGCGTCCATTGATGGACACGAGCATCAAGACTCCCCGGCCCTGCTGGCGGGTGGCGTAGATTACCATGGTGCCGTTGGGCGCAACAGTAGGCGACTCGTCCAGAGTGCTATCAGTGAGGATCTTTACACTACCGCGCTGCAAATCCTGAGCCGCCACTTTGAAATTGGTGAAACCATCCTGGCGGTGAATCATTACCAGGGTCTTTTCGTCTGCCGACAGTTTAGGGTTGGCGTTGTAGTTACCGACGAAAGTTACGCGCTCCGCACCGCCACCACCGACGCTGGTTTTGTAGATCTGCGGCTTGCCGCCACGGTCGGAAGTGAAGTAGATGGTCGAACCATCCTTGCCCCAGAACGGTTCGGTGTTGATGCCGGGACCGTTGGTAACGCGGGTGATCTGACGTGAACCGAGGTTCATCACGTAGATGTCCGGGTTGCCGTCTTTGGACAGCACGAACGCCAGGCGATTGCCATCCGGCGACCAGGCTGGCGCGCCGTTCAGGCCTTCGAAGTTGGTGATCTGCTCACGGCGACCGGTGTCGATGTTCTGCATGAAGATGCGCGGACGCTTCTGCTCGAACGAGACGTAGGCGATGCGCTTGCCATCCGGCGCGAAACGCGGCGACAGGATCGGCTCGCGCGATTGCAGCAGGGTCACGGCGCGCGCGCCGTCATAGTCCGAACGTTGCAGCGTGTAGCGAGTGTTCTTCTCGGAAAAACGCTCGGCCGTCACGTACAGCAGGCGAGTCGAGAACGCACCCTTGATGCCGGTGAGTTTTTCGAACGACTGGTCGGCGATGTAGTGCGACATGTCGCGCAGTTGATCGACGCCGCCCGACACGCTCCCGGTCAGCACTTGCTGTTCGGTAGCGACGTTGAACAGTGCGTATTGCACCTGCAGGCGACCGCCCGCCGGAACAATGCTGCCAACCATGACGTACTGGGCACCCAGTGCCTTGAAGTCACGGAAGATGATTTCGCTGGCCTGGCTAGGCTGGCTGATCATGTTCTGCTTTGGAATCGGCGAGTAGTAACCCGAGTTGCGCAGGTCGTTACCGATGATTTCAGCCATGTCGTCCGGCAGCACGCTGCCGCCCTGGTTGCCAAACGGCACCACCGCGATCGGAGTGGCCCGATCACTGCCGCTGGTGACCAGAATGTTTTTCTCATCTGCCATCGCCATTCCTGCCATGCAGCAGATAGCGATTAGCATTCCTCGAAGAAGGTTTCTCACGGGGCTAAATCCTCAGGCGTGAATGTCATCTTGAATGAACGATACGGAGCGAAATCACTCGGCTTCATTCCCTGCATTTCTGTCAAACGTCCAATATTCTTCACTGCCGCTACAGCAGACGCATCAAACGGACCGTCACCACTGGACTTGGCCACGCTGGCCGAAGTCACCGTACCGTCCGGCAACATGCCGATTTGCAGCACCACTGTCATACCTTTGCGTGCTGAAGGAGGACGAGCCCAGCCTTCCGCCGCACGAAGGCGAATCAAATCATCGAAACTGCCGGCGACTTCGTCACCCTGCTCATCTGCCAACGCCTGCTGGCGCTGCGGCGTGTCGGAAAGCAAATCGGCCAAGGCCTGGGCCTTTTTGTCTTCGGTAGATTTACGTGCCGCATCCTGCGCTTTCTTCTTCGCAGCATCGGCAGCAGCTTTCTTCTTCGCGTCTTCGGCGACTTTCTTCTTCGCCTCTTCAGCTTCAGCTTTCTTCTTGGCGTCTTCGGCGGCTTTCTTCTTCGCGTCTTCGACGATTTTCTTCTTCGCTTCTTCAGCGGCCGCTTTCTTGGCCTCTTCTTCAGCGGCTTTCTTGGCTTCTTCTTCGGATTTCTTCTTGGCTATATCAGCCAATTGTTTCTCTTCGGCCTTCTTGGCTTCGGCGGTCTTCTTCGCTTCATCGGCTTTCTTGGCTTCATCAGCCTTTTTCGCCTCATCCGCTTTCTTCGACTCGTCGGCCTTCTTGGCTTCCTCGGCCTTTTGAGCCGCTTCTTCTTTCTTTTGTTCCGCAGCCTTCACCGCTTCCTGCTCGACCTTTTTCTGTTCCAACTGTTCGACTTCGGTCTGACGCGCAGCAGATTTCTGCGCTTCACCCGCAATCTTCTGATTGGTCTGGGTGGTCGCCCGACTTTTCGATTTCAGCTGGTACAGGGTCGCCTGGACAATCGGCTTGGCCGGCGGCAGCTCCGGTGTGAAGGCAAAACTGACGAACAGCATGCCGAACACCAGCACGTGCAAGCCAATCGCCCAGACACTAGGCCAGAAGTAGCTTTCCGAGGCGGACGGCTCTCGCTGTTGCTGCATCAGGGCGCCTCGGTAATCAAGCCAACGTTACCGACGCCGGCTTTCTGCAACCCGCCCATGGCGCCCATGACGGAGCCATAGTCGACACTCTTGTCGCCGCGAATGAACACTTGGGTACGCTTGCCGCCTTCGTTGCCGACGCGAATGATCTTGGTCACCGCATCCGTCATCTGCGGCAGGGTCATGGCACGATCCTGCTGCTTCTCGGTGTCGACTTCGCTACCGAGGTTCCAGTAGTAGGTCTTGTCGGATTTGATGGAAATAGTCAGGACCTGGGTGTTGTTGTCCTGCGGCAAGGCTTCGCTGGAAACCTTGGGCAGATCAACTTTCACGCCCTGATTGAGCATCGGCGCAGTCACCATGAAGATGACCAGCAGCACCAACATCACGTCGATGTAAGGCACCACGTTCATCTCGGCGACCGGCTTGCGCTTTTTGCGAGCTCGAGCGATTAAAGCCATTGGAAATTACCTGCTTATTCTTCGCTGGTGTGCACTTTGCGGTGCAGGATCGCCTGGAATTCATCGGCGAAGGTGTAGTAACGGCCCAGCAGGGTTTCGCTGCGAGCAGCAAAACGGTTGTAAGCGATAACGGCTGGGATGGCCGCGAACAGACCGATCGCGGTAGCGATCAGTGCTTCGGCGATACCGGGTGCCACAGTGGCCAGCGTCGCTTGCTGGGCGGTCGCCAGACCGCGGAAGGAGTTCATGATGCCCCAGACGGTACCGAACAGACCGATATACGGGCTCACGGAACCGACGGTGGCCAGGAACGGCAGGCTTTGCTCGAGCTTTTCTTCTTCGCGGGAAATGGCAACGCGCATGGCACGGGCCACACCTTCCATCACCGCTTCCGGGTCAACGCCCGGTTGCTGGCGCAGACGGGAGAATTCCTTGAAGCCGGCGCGGAAAATCTGCTCGACACCCGAGTCCGGGTCCGGGTTGCTACCCGCCTGACGGTAAAGTTTGGACAGGTCGATACCGGACCAGAAGCGCTCCTCGAAGCTCTCCAGGGCACGTCGACCGGCGCGCAGCAGGTTGCTGCGCTGAAAGATCATGATCCATGAGGTCACCGATGCGGCTACCAGGATCAGCATTACCAGTTGCACCACGATACTGGCATTGCTGACCAGGCTCCACATGGAGGAATGGTCGACGACGTTAGCTTCCACGCTTTATCTCCTGCTTTGAGTGTGTACCCGCGCCGCTCACGTCGGCAAAGGCCGCTCGTAGAGCTTCGGGAATGGCCCGGGGTTTTAAACTTTCAGTGCGCACACAGGCCACCAGAAACTGCCCTTCGCAGAGCAGCGCATCATCCGTAGCCCGCCTGACCTGCTGCTTGAAGCGCAGGCTGACACGGTTCAATTCGATTACTTCAGCGCTTACCAGCAGTTCGTCGTCCAGTCGCGCCGGCGCGTGGTAGCGCGCTTCGCTGGAATGCACGACGAACAACAGGTCCTCCCCTGCCAGCTGCGATTGGGCAAAGCCCAGCTCTCGTAGCCGCTCGGTTCGAGCCCGTTCCATAAACTTGAGGTAATTAACGTAATACACGATGCCGCCCGCATCGGTGTCCTCGTAATAAACGCGACAACGATGTGCGAAAGGCTCAAGCCCGTTTTGCGCGCGCATACTCTAGTGCTTACTCCTCGGGTTGCCAATCCGGCCAGGCAACTGTTTTTCATTGTTCTGCGGCTTTCTCGCGAAAGTACGGTCCTAGGACAGCACAATGCCCGAAAATTCAGCCCGCAAAAGTTAATTAATCGTCCACGGCATCGAGAAACTCGTCTACCACGGGCATCTCGCCCAATCGTGACGGAATGTTTAAGCCGAAGTGCAGGTACGCATGCCGCGTCACCACTCGCCCGCGAGGGGTGCGCATGATGTAGCCCTGCTGAATCAGGTAAGGCTCCAGCACGTCTTCAATGGTGTGGCGCTCCTCACTGATCGCTGCAGCGAGACTGTCCACGCCTACCGGCCCGCCATCGAATTTCTCGATCATGGTCAGCAACAGGCGTCGGTCCTGATGATCGAAGCCACGTTCGTCGACATCCAGCAGGTTCAGGGCCAGGTCGGCAATCGGCTTGGTGATATGGCCCTTGGCACGAACTTCGGCGAAGTCGCGTACCCGGCGCAGCAAACGGTTGGCGATTCGTGGAGTGCCACGGGCACGCCTGGCGATTTCGAAGGCGCCTTCAGGGTCCAGCGGCAAGCCGAGGATATTCGCCGAACGACCGACAATCGTGGCGAGGTCGGCCGTGCTGTAGAACTCCAGGCGCTGGACGATGCCGAAACGGTCGCGCAGCGGATTGGTCAGCATCCCCGCTCGGGTGGTCGCGCCAACCAGAGTGAATGGCGGCAGATCGAGCTTGATCGAACGCGCGGCCGGGCCTTCGCCAATCATGATGTCGAGCTGGAAGTCCTCCATCGCCGGGTACAGCACTTCTTCGACGATCGGCGACAGGCGATGGATTTCATCGATGAACAACACGTCGTGCGGTTCAAGGTTAGTCAGCAGTGCCGCCAGATCACCCGGACGCTCAAGAACCGGCCCCGAGGTGCTTTTGATCGAGACGCCCATTTCCTGGGCGATGATGTTGGCCAGAGTGGTTTTACCCAAGCCCGGCGGACCAAAAATCAATGTGTGGTCCAGGGACTCGTTACGCCCACGGGCAGCCTGGATGAACAACTCCATTTGCTCGCGAACGGTCGGCTGGCCGATGTATTCGGCCAGGCTGACAGGACGAATCGCCCGGTCCTGGACTTCCTCGCGGTCACGGGGGGCGCCCGTGGCGGCGATCAGACGATCAGCTTCAATCACTTAGATCATTCCCTTCAGGGCACGACGAATCATGTCTTCACTGCTCAAGCCTTTCTCCTTGATCGCGGAAATCGCCTTGCTGGCTTCCTGCGGCTTGTAGCCCAGGGAAATCAGCGCGCTGACCGCGTCATTTTCGGCGGTGTTGACCGGCGCCGGCCCGTCCGGCTGGTTCGGCACCAGGGCAAACATGGCCGGCACGGTTTCCCAGGCCTTGAAGCGGTCCTTGAGTTCCACCAACAGGCGCTCGGCGGTTTTCTTGCCCACCCCCGGCACCTTGGTCAGCGCGGAAGTGTCCTGGGACTGCACGCAACGCACCAGCTCGTCGACTTCCAGGCTCGACATCAACGCCAGGGCCAGTTTCGGCCCCACACCATTGAGACGGATCAACTCGCGAAAAAAGTCTCGCTCGCGCTTGCCGACGAAGCCATAGAGTAACTGCGCGTCTTCGCGTACGACCAAATGGGTGTGCAGCGTCAGCGGTTCACCGACCGACGGCAAGCGATACAGCGTGGTCATGGGCACTTCAAGCTCATACCCCAGACCGTTTACATCCAGAATCAGATGCGGTGGCTGTTTCTCAGCCAGAGTGCCGCGCAAACGTCCAATCACGTTACAAATCCTTGAGCGTTGGCCAGTGCTGGGCCAGCGACTGACAGAGCAAGAGGTTCGTGCCGACAAAACAGGCGCAAAACCCTCATTCCAGAAAAATGATTGCTGATGCTATCAGAGACGCAGGCGCCCGCCACGACTGCGTGCCGCACCCAGGCCATGGGGCAACAGGCTGGAACGGGTGTGAGCATGGCAAATGGCGATGGCCAGGGCATCCGAGGCATCGATTTGTGGCTTGCTGGTCAGCTTCAACATATGCATGACCATCATTTGTACCTGCTCTTTATTGGCAGCTCCGGTGCCGACGACCGCCTGCTTGACCTGGGTCGCGGTGTACTCGGCAATTTCCAGGCTTTCTTCCGCACCCGCCACGATGGCCGCGCCACGGGCCTGCCCAAGCTTCAGGGCAGAATCGGCGTTACGGGCCATGAACACTTTTTCGATGCCCATGGTTACTGGCTTGTAGGTCTGGATAATTTCCCGCACACCGCGGTAGACGATCTGTAGGCGCTCAGACAGCTCGCCGGCACCGGTGCGGATACAGCCGGAGGCTACGTATTCGCAGCCACGGCCTGTATCACGAACCACGCCGTAACCGGTGATGCGCGAACCGGGGTCGATACCAAGAATTAAAGTCATAACGCCTGCGCAATTTGATGCGATGTCTGAGGGTACTGTAGGAGCTGCCGAAGGCTGCGATCTTTTAGCTCTTAAATCAAAAG
>NZ_JBSVXD010000184.1:0-10759 GCF_054070755.1 Pseudomonas sp. SDO5591_S426
GGTATACGCAAGATCTGCGGACAACCTAAAACACTGTGGGAGCTGGCTTGCCAGCGATGAGGCCAGTTCAAACAACGGAGGATTTGGATCAGTTTCGATAATCCGGAGCCACCCTATCCAACAATCTCAACAACGCCGCCCAAGCCAGTTCCATAGCATCCGGATCAGCAAGCTCACCCTCCTCCAGCACCCGCCCCGGATCATTGAACTGGCGCTCGGTATGCGCACAAACCTCGTCTGATGGCAGCACCAATTCACCCGCCGCCATGGCCGCCAACTGAATGTCGCAGGCCTTTTCCAGGTAATACATGCGCATGAACGCCTGTCCCACCGTCTCGCCCACCGTCAGCAAGCCATGGTTGCGCAGCATCAACACCGGCATGTCGCCGATGTCCGCCACCAGCCGTTGCTGCTCGCTCATGTCCAGCGCCACGCCCTCATAATCGTGGTAAGCCACGCGGCCGTAAAACTCCATGGAAATCTGGTTCACCGGCAATAACCCGCACTTCAACGCAGCGACCGCGCAGCCGGATCGGGTGTGGGTGTGCAATACGCATTGCGCGTCTTCACGGGCGCCGTGGATTGCACTGTGAATCACGAAACCGGCCGGGTTCACCGGATACGGCGACGGTTCCACGGCATGGCCATTGAGGTCGATTTTCACCAGATTCGACGCCGTGACTTCATCAAACATCAGCCCATAAGGGTTGATCAGAAAATGATGCTCCGGCCCCGGAATACGCACCGAGATGTGAGTGAAGATCAAGTCGGTCATACGGAAATGCGCCACCAGCCGATAGCAGGCGGCGAGTTCTTCGCGCAGACGTTGTTCGGTCGGGCTCATACGCTCACCTTCACGGTGCAGGCCTCAAGCCCTTGACCCAGCGCTTCCCAGCCATCGAACCCGCGTCGGGCGATGAACACCAGACGCGTGGCAGTTGCCTGGCCTTCATCGGTGGCCGGCAGAAATTGACTGCGCGTGCCGACGTGTTGCAGCCAATGCGCCTTGTTGCCCTGCACCAGCTTCACCAGTCCCTTGACCCTAAACACATCACTCGGCAACGCCTGTAACCAGCCGCGCAAACCGTCAGCATCGAGCGCCGCGTCGCTCTGCCACAACCAACTGCTGAACATCTCGCCGTGATCGCCATCGGACACCCGCGTCAGCGGTTTCACTTTGCGCGGCTCAAGCTCCAGATCGGTGTCGAGCCACAGCGCATCCGGCAGTTGCGCCTGCACGCTTTCATGCACGCGCGTCCTGAGGCCCAATGCCTCGCGCAACGCCTGCAACTGGGCCTCGTCGACCAGATCGGTCTTGTTCAACAGCAGCAAGTCGGCGGCAGCCACCTGCGCCCGCGCCAGTCGTGCGTACTCGCCATCGAGTTGCAGATGACGGGTGGCATCGACCACGGTGATGACCATGTCCAGTTGCATCTGACTGCGCAGCTGTGGATAAGCCAGGGTCTGCACGATGCGCTGCGGATCGGACACGCCGCTGCACTCGATGACGATGCGTTCCAGGCGCGGTTCCAATTGCGCCAGGCTGCCGAGCTGCGCCAGCAGATCTTCCTGCACGGTGCAGCAGATGCAGCCGTTTTGCAGGCTGTACACGGCATCCGTCACTTCGGAAACGATGGCCGCATCGATGTTCAGCTCGCCGAAGTCGTTGACGATCACCGCCAGCCGACTGCCTTCGGCACGGCGCACCATGCGGTTGAGCAAGGTGGTTTTACCGGCGCCGAGGAAGCCCGAAACGACAGTCACGGCGATGCGTTGGGAAGTCATTCTGCCTTGCCCTCCAGCACCGGTGGTTCGCCCTGCCACACGGCTTTGAGCCCGATATCGGCCAGCGTCGAATGGCGGTCGTAAACCAGTTGCCCTTCAACTAAAGTCAGCAGCACCTGAGTCTTGTGGATGTAGTTGCGCGCCGGTTCGGCGAACAGGTCGCGGTCGATGACGATCAGGTCCGCCGCCTTGCCCACTTGCAGGCTGCCGGTGCTGTGTTCCAAACCCATGGCGATGGCGCCGTTGCTGGTGATCACGGTCAGTGCCTGTTCGAGGCTGATCGGGTCGCCGAAGCAGGCCGGGTCGTCGTTCCACGGGTTCTGCCGGGTGATCATGGTTTCCAGCGCCAGCCACGGGTCGATGGACGCCACCGGCCAGTCGGTGCCCATTACCGCCGTGCCGCCTGCGGCGAGTACGCCTTTGAAATCGTAGATGCGCTTGAGGCGTTCCTGGCCGTAACCGGAACGTGCACCGCTGGCGAACGGCGTCGGATACCACGCCGCCGGCGAGAATTCGGCGATGACATTCAGCTCCTTGAAGCGCGGCAAGTTGCCCGGATGCAACAAGGTGCTGTGGGCGCACTGGTGGCGCACGCCGCTGAAACCGTTGCGACGACGGGCCTCGGCCACGGCATCGAGGAACACGTCTGACGCGCCGTCGCCGGTGCAGTGGGCGATCACGCGGATGCCCTTGCGGTCCATGTCCACCACCATGTCGGTGATGTGTTCCGGGGTCAGGTTGAGCTTGCCGCGCCAGCTCTTTTCCTCTGGCCACGGGGTCAGCAGATAGGAAGATTTCGGTTCGACGGTGCCGTCGAAGTGGAACTTCACCGCGTTGGCGCTCAGGCGCGCGCTGCGGTAGTAGTGACGTTCGCCGGCCAGCAGTTCCCAGCGGCGACGCACAGGAAAAATATCGTCCTGCCAACTGATCGCAGCCTCGATGCGCACGGTCAGTTCGCCGCTGTCGTCGAGTTCCTTGAGGGCTTGCAAACGTTGTTCGCAGACGTGCACGTATTTGCTCGCCGTGACACCGCGCGAGCTCTGGAAATGCACGCCATCACGATAGGCGCGACGCAGCACACTGACCGGGGTCGGCGGCATCGCGGCGTGGATCATCGCGTAGGCGCCGTCGATCATCAGGCCGGTGGGTTCGCCGGTCAGCTCGTCACGCTCGAAGTAGCCATTGCGCGGATCGGAGGTGTTGCCATCGATGCCGGCCAGTTCCAGTGCCTTGGAGTTGACCATCATGGTGCCCCACATGCGGTCGAGCAGCGCCACCGGACGGTCCGGCATCACGCTGTCGAGCCAGGCGCGGCCCGGAGTCAGGCCGGCTTCGCGGAAGGTGTAGCGCACCCAGTACTGACCGTAGATCCAGCCGTCGCCGGGATGACTGTCGGCATAGGCGAGGATGCTTTCGCGCAGTTGCTCCGGGGTCGGGTCTTCGATGCCGACATCGAGGTCATCGGCGTAGCGCGGCGCCAGCGCGAGGTCGGGGTGCGTGTGCATGTCGTGCAGGCCCGGCATGCAGAACGCGCCTTGCAGGTCATGCACACGGGTGTTCGGCCCCTTGAACATTTCAATCTGGCTGAGCCCGGCGACACCGATCAACTTGCCATCGCGAATCGCCACCGCTTCGGCCCATGGGTTGGCAGGGTCCTGGGTGTAGATACGACCGTTGGCGAGGATCAGATCGGCGTAGGTCCCCTGCGCGGAATGGGTAGAGGAAAAGTTATCGGACTCAGCCATGTAAGCCACCTTCAAGTTCAGTGAGATTGAAAGGTCCACCGTTCGTTATGCGAGTCGGGGACCTGAAAAAATTGTTGTTGTTTTAGTCAGCCAGGAATGTCGCGGCGTCGACCTCGACCATGACCGGTTCGTTGATGTTGTCGAGTTGCCCCAGCAGCTCGCGCAAGCCGTGCAGGTTGCTCACCCGGTGATGGCTGACGTGGCAGCTTTGTGCGAGGGCGGCGAAGTCCGGCGTGAGGATGTCCACGCCCAGCAACGGCACCGCTTTGGCATTCATGTAGTCGCGGATTTCCGCGTAGCTGCTGTTGTTCCACAGCAGCAGGATCACGCCGACGCCGGCCTCTTTGGCCGCGATCAGTTCGGCGCTGGAAAACTGCAAGCCACCGTCGCCGACCAACGCCACCACCGGGCGCGAGGGTTGAGCGAGTTTGGCGCCGATGGCGGCGGGCAAACCGTAGCCGAGGGTGCCGTAGCCGCTGCCGGCGTTGAACCAGCTATTGGGGGTTGGCGCGCGGTAACCGAGGGCGCCCTGATACACCGGTTGGGTCGAGTCGCCGACGATCAACGGCTCTGCCAAGTGATCGCGCACGGTATCGAGCAAGGCTTGCATGCGGCTTTGCTTTGCGTTCCAGCCGGCGTGTTCGACAGCGTTGACCTTGCTCACTCGTTCATCGGCCCAGGCTGGATCGGCCTGGCGTTGTGGCAGTCGATCCAGCAACAAAAGCAATCCCTGTTCGGCATCGCCAAGCAAGCCGACGGTGGCCGCTTGTACGCCGAGTATTTGCATGGGATCGATGTCCAGGCGAATCAGCGGTGCCTTGAACTGCAAAGGACCAAGGCCGAAAAAGTCGTAGTCGGTTTCTCCCAGCTCAGTGCCGACCGCCAGCACCACGTCGGCCTCGGCGATCAGTTCGCGACCATGGGCCGAGGACTGCACGCCGTCGAGCAACAACGGATGTTCCGGCGCCAGCAATCCTCGGGCATTGGTGGTCAGCGCCACGGGGGCATGCAGACGTTCGGCGAGCGCGGTCAGCGCTTCAGCGGCCCGGCGTGCACCGCCACCGGCCAGGATCAATGGACGCTGTGCGCACTTGATCAGATCGACAGCGGCGTCGATGGACTCCGGTGCCGGGGCCGGCGCTGCCGGCAGCGCGCGAGGACGCAAGTCCAGCCCCTCGGCAGACATCTCCAGCACATCCAGCGGAATCTCGATGTGCACTGGCCGTGGCCGCGTGCAGCCAAACAGGGCAAAGGCCCGCGCCAGCACTTCCGGCAACTGCGATGGGTGCTGCAACGTATGGCTGAAGGCGCAGACACCGGCGACCAACGCGCGCTGATCAGGCAGTTCATGCAGGTGACCATGACCCAGACGCAAGTGCTCGCGACGGTTGCAGGTGGAGATCACCAGCATCGGCACAGAGTCGGCGTAGGCCTGGCCCATGGCGGTGATGATGTTGGTCATACCGGGACCGGTGATGATGAAACACACACCCGGTTTGCCACTGGCGCGGGCATAACCGTCGGCCATGAACCCGGCGCCCTGTTCGTGGCGTGGGCTGATGTGCTTCAGGCGGCTGCCGTGCAAGCCGCGATACAGCTCGACGGTGTGCACGCCGGGAATGCCGAAGACGGTTTCAACGCCATAGCCTTCCAGCAACTGAACGAGCGCCTGGGCACAACGGATCATGCAGCACCTCTTTGATGACGGGCCTGACTGACCCAGTGACAAGTGGGACTAGTATTGTTGAACCAACCGATACAACAATCGATTTTTTTTGGCCTGACTGTTCGATTTACGTCACCATAGGAAAATTCAGCCAAGACACCTGTAGCAGCTGGCGAAGCCTGCGTTCGGCTGCGTAGCAGTCGTAAAACCTCCTTGCGAGGTCTGTCTGACAGTGCGCGAACGCTGACTTCACGACTGCTGCGCAGCCGAACGCAGGCTTCGCCAGCTGCTACAGGTTTTGCACTGGCCCTTGCTTTCATATTTCCAACGGGATGATTTATGCGTTTTCCTTCGATGACCGCCCTTCGCGCGCTGGACGCGGTTGCCCGCACAGGCAGCGTGTCGGTTGCGGCCCGTGAACTGAACCTGACCCGCAGCGCCATCAGTCACCAGATCAGCAAGCTTGAGGAATGCGTGGGCTTTGCTCTGACCGAGCGCATTGGCCGAGGGATCGGCCTGACCTATCAGGGCGAGCGATATGCGCGGGAGGTGCACGGGATTCTGTTGAACCTGCTCGATGCCGGGCAGCTGATCGACGATCAGGAAATCTCCGGACGGCTGTGCGTCAGTTGCGCACCGGGGTTTGCTACTTATTGGTTGTGTCACCACATCGGCGCGTTCTTGCGGCAATACCCGCAGGTGCAATTGCAGCTGATCTCGCCGCGCACGCCGGATGACGTCAACAACCCCGGCGCCGACCTGTTCATCGCTTACGGGATTGGTGACTGGCCGGAAATGATTGTTGAAGAAATCGTTGCACTGCGCTTCTTCCCGGTGTGCAGCCCGCGCTTGATCAACGCTTTGAGCGGCCTGAAAAACCCGCAGGAACTGAGCAACTTCCCGTTGCTGCACATGACCGACTATTCCGACTGGCGCGTCTGGCTGACTGCCGCCGGCGCCTCGGGCGTCAACGCGGTGAGCGGCATCCTGTTCTCCGATGCGCACTGTGCGCAGTCGGCATGCATCGCCGGCCAGGGCATCGCCATTGGCGACAACCTGATCAGTGGCGATGCCTTGTCGAAGGGGCTGCTGGTGCGACCGTTCGACATCACCATCGATTTACATCGCGGCTATTACCTGGCGGCGGATCCGCAGAAAGCTGAGCGCGCGGTGGTTCAGGCCTTCAGCAACTGGGTCAAGACGCAACTTCAGTCGTCGCACCAGACGTGGCAGGACACGCTCTAAAACTCACCGCAAACCCCCTGTAGGAGCGAGCCTGCTCGCGATGGTCGTCAACGATGACGTGGGGCATCAGGTTTAACGCCGCGACCTGAAGACCATCGCGAGCAAGCTCGCTCCTACAGTGTTCATGGGAAAATGAGTAATAAAACTAACCAATACGCGCAAAATAATTCCATTGATGTAGCGATATTTTTAACAATAATAGGCCCAAAGCCCATTTCGGATTTGCATCCGTCCTCGTACGTTTTATGGGCAATAAAAAGAGGAACCTCATTGTGTCCAGCCGTTCAGCGATTCAGCTCAGCGCTCAAGGTATCAGCCAGTATTACGGCCGTTTCGCGGCGCTGGATAACGTCGATCTGGATGTTCGCCAAGGCGAATTCCTGACCCTGCTGGGCCCGTCCGGCTCGGGTAAAACCACCTTGCTGATGATCCTGGCCGGTTTCCTCAGCCCGACTTCGGGCAAGTTGATGGAACAAGGTGTCGACATCATCAAGCGCTCCGCCGAGAAGCGGAACTACGGCATGGTGTTCCAGGGTTATGCGCTGTTCCCGCACATGACTGTCGCCGACAACGTGGCCTACCCGCTGCGCATCCGCAAAGTCCCGGCCGAAGAACGCAACCGCCGGGTCAAGCACATCCTCGAAGTGGTCGGCCTCGGTGCACACATGCACAAGAAGCCCGCCGAGATGTCGGGCGGCCAGCAACAGCGTGTGGCAATTGCCCGGGCGCTGGTGTTCGAACCGGAATTGCTGTTGCTCGATGAACCGCTGTCGGCACTGGACAAGAACCTGCGCGAACAACTGCAATCCGAGCTGCAACGCATCCACCGGCAGGTCGGCACCAGTTTCGTCTTCGTTACCCACGACCAGAACGAAGCCCTGGCATTGTCCTCGCGTATCGCGATTTTCAACCACGGCAAGCTGACCCAGGTCGACACCCCGGAAAACATCTACAACCGCCCCGAGAGCCGTTTCGTCGCCGAGTTCCTCGGCAAGATGAACCTGTTCCCGCTGGACAACCTGACCCGCAACGGCCAAACCGCCAGTGGCCGCTGCGGTACCAGCGTCCTGCACGCCGTCGCGCCGAACGCGTTGAGCACAGCCCCGATCGTACTGGCCGTGCGCCCCGAGCACATGGAGTTGCACAGCGATTGCCCGACCATGGAGGGCTACAACGTGATGCCGGCACAACTCACCGACAAGGTTTATCAAGGCTCCAGCACCCATCTGGCATTGAAGGTTGGCGGCGACACGCTGCCGATCAACCTGTCAGTGCCGGGTAACCACCCTGGCGCGCAGATGCCCAGCGGTGCGCCGGTGTGGCTGAGCTGGCCGGTGCAGCAAAGCTTCCTGCTACAGGCTTGAACCCCAAGAATTTGCGACACAAAGCTCTCTTCCAATGACAACAAAAAGGCCGGTGCCCACGCAGGCGCCCGCCGACTGAGGACTTGTCCATGCGCCAGGATCACCAACAAGACTGCATCGAAGTGCTTATCGAAAAGGCCCGCGATGGTCAGATCAACCGTCGCACCTTCATTCAGGCCATGGGCCTGTTGGCGGCCGTGCCTTTGGCGCTGCGCAGCGGCATCAGTTGGTCGGCCGACAAGCCGCTGGTCGTGGTCAACTGGGGTGGCGATGCGCTGAATGCGTTCCGTTCGGCATGGACCGATACCTTCACCAAGAACACCGGCATTCAAGTGCGCATCGACGGCGCCGGCCCGACCGAGGGCGCGATTCGCTCGCAACTGGCCAGCGGTCAACCGAGCTGGGACGTGGTCGACGTCGAGAGCTACAGCGCCATCGTCCTGGGTCGGGAAAAGATCCTGCAACCGCTGGACTACAACGTGATCAAGCGCGACCAGGTGGCCCCGGCGCTCGCCTCGGACTTCGGCATCGCCAGCTACCAGTTCAGCTACGTGATGGCCTGGGACAGTGAAAAGTACGGCGACAACGGGCCAAAGAGCTGGGCGGATTTCTGGGACGTGAAGAAATTCCCCGGCAAACGCACCCTGTACAAATGGATGAACGGCATGCTCGAAGCGGCGCTGCTCGCCGACGGCGTTCCGGCTGATCAGCTGTACCCGCTGGACGTGCCACGGGCGATGAAGAAGATCGACGAGATCAAGCCGCACGTGTTGTCGTTCTGGAGCTCAGGGGCCGAAAGCCAGCAACTGATGGTTGACGGCGAAGTGTCGATGGGGGCGATCTGGCACACCCGCGCCAAGCTGCTCAGCGAAGACACCGACAACCGCGTGCGCTGGAGCTTCGACAACGGCTTCATCAACTCCAGCAGTTGGGCCGTGCTGAACGGCAACCCGGCCGGCACGCAACCGGCCATGCAGTTCATCCAGCTCGCCTTGCAGCCTGAAGGCCAGCTCAAGCTGTTCGAATTGCTGGGCAACGGCCCGTCCAACAGCGCCACGGAAAAGCTGATGTCGGCCAAGCAACTGGAAGCCAACTGCGCCTCCGAAGAAAACCTGAAAAAACAGATCGCTCTCAACGCCCAGTGGTACGCCGACAACTACTCCAAAGCCCTGGAAGAGTATCTGACGCGGTTGTCCAAGTGAGCCTGTGACCATGACTACGACCCTGACCTCAACCCTGACCAGACCCAAGCCCCGCTTCAGTTCGCCGGGCCTGGAGCGCAGCTTGCTGCTGTTTCCGCTGCCGGTGCTGCTGTTGGTCTTCTACGTGCTGCCGTTTCTTGGCGTGGTCGGCTGGAGTTTCTCGATGCCGACGCCGGGCATCGAGCAGTACGAACGTATTGCCACGGACCCGGCGATCCACGAAATGCTCTGGCGCACCTTTCGTCTGTGCATGACCGTCAGCTGCCTGGCCTTGGTAATCGGTTACCTGCTGGCCTACTGCTGGGTGTTCAGCCCGCCGTTCTGGCAGCGGGTGGTGGAGATTTGCATCTTCATTCCGTTCTGGATTTCCGTGCTGGTGCGGGCCTTCGGCTGGTTGATCGCCCTGCGCAGCAACGGCGTGCTCAATAACGGGCTGATGGGTATGGGTTTGATCGATCAACCGCTGCAACTGAGCCGCAATGAAATCGGCGTGGTCATCGGCATGCTCCACGTGATGATCCCGTACGCGGTGTTCCCGCTGCTGTCGACCATGCGCCAACTCGATCAGCGCGTGCTCATGGCGTCACGCGGCCTGGGTGCCGGTGCCTTGCGCACCTTCTGGCAAGTGCTGCTGCCGCAGACCCTGCCGGGCATGCTGGGCGCGTTCATCATGGTCTTCGTGTTCTGCCTGGGCTTCTTCATCACGCCGGTGCTGTTGGGCGGCGGGCAAACGGTGATGATCGCCGAATACGTATTCCTGCAAATGTTCCAGACCAGCAACTGGGGCCTGGGGGCTGCGCTGAGCGTCGTGCTTTTGGCTTTGGTCAGCGCATTGATCTGGGTGCTGCTGAAAATGACCCGCGTCAACCGACTGGTAGGCTGAGACGACTATGAATACCCATCGCACTAGCCTGAGTACCCGGCTGCTGGCCGTGGTCGCCATGGCCTTCATGCTGTTCCCGCTGTTGACGGTCATTCCCGTGTCGTTCACCAGCAAACGCTTCCTGTCGATGCCCGAAGGCAACTGGTCGCTGCGCCACTACGAGGCGCTGGTCAGCAACCCTGACTGGTTCCACGCCATCAGCCAGAGCCTGACCATCGCCTTCGCCACCAGCATCATCGCCACGTTGCTGGCGGCGAGTTTCAGCCTCGGCATCTGGTACATGCGCTCCAAATGGGCCACGGCGCTGATGGGCCTGGTGCTGTTGCCAATGGCGATCCCGCCGGTGATTTCCGCGCTGGTGCTGTACTTCATGGAAACCAAGCTCGGTCGTTACGCGCCGGGCATGGGTTACGACACCCTCACCGGCGTGGTGATCGCCCACGTGATCATGGTCGTGCCGTACGGCGTGGTGACCATGCTGGTGGCGTTGAGCAACATTGACCGGCGCATCGAACTGGCCTCGCGCAACCTCGGCGCCAGCCTGATGCAGACCACGTTCATGGTGATCCTGCCGAACCTGAAACTGGGCCTGGCCTCCACCGCCCTGCTGGGTTTCGCCCTGTCGTGGGAAGAGGTCGCGGTGACGCTGTTCATCACCAGCGTCAACGTCGACACCCTGCCCAAACGCATCTGGAGCGGCTTGCGCGATAACGTCGACCCGAGCGTCGCGGCAATTTCGGTGTTGTTGATCAGCCTGACGCTGATGGTGTTGATTGGTCGCTTGGTGGTTCAGCACCTGGCGGACAAACGTGCGCAGAAACTCCTGCATCCTTGATTGAATAAGCGCCCCTGTAGGAGCTGCCGCAGGC
>NZ_JBSVXD010000185.1:0-10631 GCF_054070755.1 Pseudomonas sp. SDO5591_S426
CCGTACATCCTGTAGGAGCTGCCGCAGGCTGCGATCTTTTCAGCAGACACACGGATGATGTCGGCGATACACACCAAGGATTCACCGCAACTCAAATAACAATAACCACCGATCCTGGCGGCGCCCTCAAAGCCCCGCCATGGTTTCGGACATCCGAAATCTGCCGATTTTCCGGAGCGAACACACATGAGTGCATCACCCGATCTCTCTGCAGCCGTTGCCGACAGCGACGCCGAGCAACTACGCAAACTGGGCTACACCTCCAACTTCAATCGCAGCATGAGCCTGTGGGAAAACTTCGCCCTGGGCTTCACTTATCTCTCTCCGGTCGTAGGGGTTTATACCCTCTTCGGCCTGTGCCTCGCTGCTGGCGGGCCACCGATGTTCTGGGCTTATTTGCTGGTCGGTTGCGGCCAGTTGCTGGTGTGCCTGATCTTCGGTGAAGTGGTCTCGCAGTTCCCGATTTCCGGTGGCGTGTACCCGTGGGCTCGCCGCTTGGTGGGCAAACGCTGGGCGTGGATGGTCGGCTGGATCTACTCCATTGCCCTGTGCGTCACCATCGCCGCCGTTGCGGTTGGCGCCGGTCCGTACCTCGCCGCCATGCTCGGTTTCGAACCGAGCAACAACACCAACATCGTCATCGCGCTGGTGTTGACGCTGTTCGCAACCCTGGTCAACCTCAGCGGCACCAAAGTGCTGGCGCGCATCGCCATGTTCGGCTTTCTCTGTGAACTGGTGGGCGCGGTGATCGTTGGCGTTTACCTGCTGGTCTTCGAGCGTCATCAACCGATCAGCGTGCTGTTCAACACCTTCGACATCAGCATCAACGGCTCATACTTGCCTGCGTTCCTCACCGCATCGCTGGCGGGGATGTTCCTGTACTACGGCTTCGAGGCCTGCGGCGACGTGGCCGAAGAAACCCCGAACCCGAGCAAGCAAATCCCGATTGCCATGCGCATGACCATCTACATCGGCGGCATCGCGGCAATGTTCGCCTGCCTTGCGTTGATCCTCGCTGTACCCGACATGCAAGCAGTGATCAACGGCACCGACAAGGACCCGGTCGGCACCATCCTCAACAACGCCTTCGGCCCGGTCGGCTCGAAAATGGTGATGGGCGTGGTGATGATTTCCTTCATCTCCTGCGTCATCAGCTTGCAAGCGGCGGCGAGCCGTCTGCTGTATTCCTACGCTCGCGACGAAATGGTCGTCGGCAGCCGACTGCTGAAGAAGATTTCTCCTACGACCCAGGTTCCAGTTGCCGCCCTGTTCGTGTCCGGTGTCCTGCCGGCACTGATCATCATCCTCGGCTTCTTCCTGCAAGACGCAGTCGCCACCATCGTCAGTTTCGCCGCCATCGGCATCTATCTGGCGTTCCAGATGATCGTCCTCGCCGCACTCTATGCACGCCTAAAAGGCTGGAAACCCAACGGCAAATTCACCCTTGGCGCCTGGGGCTGGCCGGTGAACATCGGCGCGCTGGTCTACGGCGTCGGCGCCATCATCAACATGGCCTGGCCGCGTACACCGGATGCGGCGTGGTACATGAACTATGCAATGGTGCTGAGCACGGCCATCGTGATTGGTTTGGGCTTGCTTTACATGTGGATTGCCAAACCGTATGACCACGGGACGGCGCCTGCGGGGGATGCTTGGAAGGTTAGTCGGTAATAGTTCGTTGATCGGACGAGCTGCCCGCAGCGATGCGGGCAGGGTTGAGGTTGCTAAAACTTATTGAGCTTTTGATCAGACATAAAAAAACCGCCCCTGAAGGCGGTTTTACTTTCACAGAAGAGGGTATTAACCCTGTCGCCTGGGTAGAGTTCTGCTCTCTTTGCCAGACCATGTGGGCTACATGGTATTAACCGATGAAGGCGGTGTCAATTCGTTTTGCTTGTCAAAAAACAGTGACCGCGACGTCATTTTCGGCATCCAGATTTCGTTGAAATTCGAGCTCATCCTCATACTCAAGTCCCATATCCGTCGCCCACCTTTTAGCTAGCTTCTGGACAGCAACAAGCTGCCTCAATGCGATATTGCGAATGTCCAACTCTGTATTGAGTTGGTCGACGACCTCCTGCAGCTTTTGAGCTTTAAGCTGAGCCTGAAGTAAATCGTTGTACGGAACATAACCGGAGGCTCCCACGGCGTGAATCAGCGCAGACCTCAGCAACTTGCTCTCGGTGACACTCAGCGCAACAGGGTACTTAACGCTCCTCCCTGTATCCCTCCCGTCGCCGAAATAGCTGATTGGAGGCAAAATTCGTTGGGTCGAAACGCACTCAAGCATGCTGCAAAGCACATAGCTTTCTTTTCCGCTGTTTTGGTAGCGAGGCATTTTGTCCAAGGTAGCCTGTTCCAGCTTGAAGGCTGACCTGTCTTCGACGGCAATAGCTCTTGATGTCACAGGGGCAACCTGAACAAGATTTTTTGATATCACCTTCACAACGACAGCAAGCCTGCGCTTATGCATCTCGGCCTCAAGCAGCGTGTCCATGTAGCGCTTGTTGGACTTGCTCGACGCATCTGTGCGTGCGCTTCGCTGCACGAACCCATAGTCCACTTCGACCAGTTTCCCTTGGCGCCCCAGAAGTTTCTGTAGCTTCAAGCTTTTGTCTTTTTTCAGCGTCTGATTCAGAAAAATCTCTTTAGAAACATCCTGTCTTTGAATCAGCACCGAAAAAACAGCGGGCCGCGTAGCCGTGGCGGCGGTCGACTTTATCGATTCGAGTCGCCAAAGGTGATTGCTGTCATTGATGAAGCATTTGGTCAGGAAAACGGGGTGTGGGGCTGTCCCCGGCTTGGAGCGCGGCATCCCTGCAATCAGTGTTTCACGGATATCTTCGTAAGTTTCCGTTCCCAGAACGACTTGGCTGGATCCGCCGGTAATTTTATTGATCACCGTTTCGAGATAACGGACAACGATCGTCTGCATTTGCTTCCCTGACTTGTAGAAAGAACGTTTTTTTCGCTGGACTCTTCTGAAAAAACTCGCGCCTCCCACAAGCGTTTTATAGAAGAAGCACTGGCTGGAAACTCGATCAATGCAGAAAAATCTGCAGTCCATTCTTGAACCCGGAAAAGTTATAGGAAAAATCAGGGGCGCAACGCTATGTCACCTCGGTAGATGCAAAAACAGGAAATTCCTACAGATACAGCCTTCCTGAAAAACCCTCGATTCCTACAACACGCGTCGCCAGAGTAGACTTGGCGCCGCGAGCGCCTGACCGATAGGCTTCACTCCGTCGCTGCCAAATCAGCGACCCGGAGTCGAAGCCGGAACATGTCAAAACGGTGCTTGCGTGCCCCCATAGAACTGTGGCTGTTTTTTGCCTTCAGTTCTGTTTTATGGCGGGCCGTGTGGCGCGGGCCTTTCGGCTTCCGTTTTGACCTGGAAGTGTCCCGACTTCGAACGCCACTCGGTCCGCCACCCAACCTGTCGAAGGGTTGGTGGCGACTTTCCAAGCCAAAACGGAAAACACGCCATGCCAATGCATCCTCAAAGCTCGCCTCTTCCCTATTTCGATCCCACCGTCTTCACCCGCCACAACCGCTTCCTCCATGCCTTCATGCAAGACAACCAAGCCTGGCTCTGCGTTCAGGACCTAGGCCGCTTGATGGGCAAACCCTTGAACGAACGCCTCACCCTGAAACTCGACCCAGACCAACGCCGCAGCGTCTGGCTGCTCAAGGACGGCAGAACAGTCGAAACCCTGATGGTCAGCGAATCAGGCATGTACGCCTTGCTGGTTCACCACTTCGTCCCGGAAAACCGCAACCTGCGCCAGTGGCTGAGCAATGAAGTCATACCCTCGCTGCGTGATTTGAAAGCAGAGCCTGTGGAAAACCAGCCGAGCCTGAGTTCTTTGAATTGGGCTGGAGTTTCAGTGCCCTTGCTGCATTACCAACATCACGCCTGGATCAAGTGGCGTGATATGCCTGAGTTGATGCTGGTGCAGCGCCCCTATCCGGTTGCAGGCATCTGCCGCTGAGTGTTGAGGATGAAAACGGGGCGGACTCTACCGTCTGCCCTGTTTGTCGTATGAACATGGCAGCGTTCGCCCCACCGTCAGCGGAAAATTTCCTTACAAAGCAATCACTCGCAACATTTCCCCTCCGTCCACTGCGGCATCACTGACTAGAGTGTCTTTTACCCGGCACGAATTGAGGGTTGACGAACAAGACGGTACAACCTACGGTGTTTACGTGGTTTACAGCGTATACACCTTGAGGAAAGCCGTTATGGCCTCGCCCGTTTTATCTTTTCGCGTCGAAGAGCTTCTGGCTCAACAATTGGACCAACTGGCGGCCGCGACCGATCGCGACCGTCAATATCATCTCAAGCGTGCACTGGTTCGATATGTGGAAGCCGAGTCCTGGCATCTGCAAGCCATCAGCGAGGGTATAGCTGATGCGGATGCTGGAAAACTCACCGATCTGGATGCCGTGAAGGCTAAGTGGGAAAAACGTGCCGAACGTAGTACTGACTGAAAAAGCGGAAAGCGACCTCGACAATATCCACGAACACTACCGAGAGACTGCAGGCGCAGACGCCGCCATTAAAATCATCTCGACGATTTTGAAGTCCTTCAAACAGCTGGAAGTGTTTCCTGGCTCAGGCAGACCTTCCGTCATGCCGGATGTACGAGAACTGGTTCTTGATCGTTATCCGTTCATTGCTCCTTACCGATTTTCTCAAGGAACAATTCAAGTTTTACGAGTGCTCCATCAGCGAATGGAGCGCTCGCAAGATTGGTAGAAAGCACTCAGCCGCGACTACCTTGCCGCGACTGAATACCCGCCTTCTTCAAAACCGCGAAACACTCCTCATCGCATCCACCAGATACCTCATCGCAATCCGGTCGCTCTCCGACAATTCCCGATAGCGTTCCACCAATTTCAGTTCCTCACTGTTGAGACGGCGTCTGCGCCGCCCGCTGGCCAGGCATGGAAAGATTCCCAACATTTCGGTGATGCCTTGTACTTTCGACATGGACGATGTCCTTCTCTACGTCAAAGAAAACTTCAGAAACCGCATCGCCCTATCCCTTTTTCAGCAGCGCCTCGTGCCAACTGAACCGCACCGGCCCGAAGGGCATAAACCGGTCATGAGCACAGAATAGAAACAATCACGGCGCTGAAAAGCGGTTTTTAGAGTAATTAGTCGAAAAAAGCAGAAATGCCCTGGAAATCAGAAGGCCCTGTCGGAAATGTTTCCCGACATGTCTTGTTTCATTGCCGAACTAGCGCGGTGCCATCAATCAATTTTGCTCTGCAATCGAACGGTTTAAGCTATCCGGCATCTGTTTAAAGTCCGTTGCGTTTGGCCGAAGGCATGGTCCGAACCGAATTTTCTGATCCAGCACGTGCCAGGAACGGCGCGGGATTGTTCACGACAGGTTGTATTTATGCACCGCAGGAATTTGCTCAAAGCCTCCATGGCCATCGCTGCCTACACCGGTTTATCTGCCAGCGGTTTGCTCGCCGCCCGCGCCTGGGCCGCTACCGGCACCGCCGATGGCGAGGCCAAGGCCTTCGATTTCGAGGCGCTGAAAGTGCAGGCCAAGCAACTGGCCAGCAATCGCTATCAAGACACCAAGCAGGTGCTGCCGCCGACCCTGGCAACAATGACCCCGCAGAACTTCAACGCGATCCGCTACGACGGCGACCATTCGTTGTGGAAAGACAACAAGGGTCAGCTGGACGTGCAGTTCTTCCACGTCGGCATGGGCTTCAAGCAGCCGGTGCGCATGTACAGCGTCGATCCGAAAACCCGAATGGCGCGCGAAGTACATTTCCGTCCGTCGCTGTTCAATTACGAAAACACCACCGTCGACACCAAGCAACTCACCGGCGACCTGGGCTTCTCCGGCTTCAAGCTGTTCAAGGCGCCGGAACTGGACAAGCACGACGTGGTGTCCTTCCTCGGCGCCAGTTACTTCCGCGCGGTGGACGCTACCGGCCAGTACGGCTTGTCGGCCCGCGGTCTGGCCATCGATACCTACGCCAAGAAGCGTGAAGAATTCCCCGATTTCACCAAGTTCTGGTTCGAGACGCCGGACAAGGACAGCACCCGCTTCGTGGTCTACGCCCTGCTCGACTCGCCGAGTGCCACCGGTGCTTACCGATTTGATATCGATTGCCAGGCCGAGCGCGTGGTGATGGAAGTCGATGCCCACGTCAACGCGCGTACCGCCATCGATCAACTGGGCATCGCGCCGATGACCAGCATGTTCAGCTGCGGAACCCACGAACGCCGTATGTGCGACACCATTCACCCGCAGATCCACGACTCCGATCGCCTGGCGATGTGGCGCGGCAACGGCGAATGGATCTGCCGCCCGCTGAACAACCCGGCCAAACTGCAATTCAACGCCTTCGCCGACACCGACCCGAAAGGTTTTGGCCTGGTGCAGACCGATCACGAGTTCGCCAGCTATCAGGACACCGTCGACTGGTACAGCCGTCGTCCGAGCCTGTGGGTCGAACCGACCACCTCGTGGGGCGAAGGCTCGATCGATCTGCTGGAAATCCCTACCACCGGCGAGACCATGGACAACATCGTCGCGTTCTGGACGCCGAAGAAACCGGTGGCGGCCGGCGACTCGCTGAACTACGGCTACAAACTCTACTGGAGCGCGCTGCCGCCGGTTGGCACGCCGCTGGCGCGGGTTCATGCGACCCGTTCCGGCATGGGCGGTTTCACTGAAGGCTGGGCGCCGGGCGAGCATTACCCACCGGTCTGGGCACGGCGCTTTGCCGTGGACTTCACCGGCGGTGGCCTGGACCGCTTGCCGGAAGGCACGGGCATCGAGCCGGTGGTCACGTGCTCGAACGGCGAGGTGAAGGATTTCAGCGTGCTCAAGCTCGATGACATCAAGGGCTACCGCATCCTGTTCGACTGGTACCCGACCAATGACAGCGTCGAGCCTGTCGAACTTCGCCTGTTCATTCGCACCAACGACCGCACGCTGAGTGAAACCTGGTTGTACCAGTACTTCCCGCCAGCGCCGGACAAGCGCAAATACCCGTGATCCGCGGGTAGCACCCTGCCACCATTCGGTTTTCCGAACGCGACCTGCGGGTCGGTTCGGATAACCGGATTTTTCAACCTGAAAATAAGCGCCACAAATATTTAATTTCCTTATAAATCAATAGTTTGATCAATTGGCACTGGTCTGGCACGAGTCATGCTCTACACTTCTTCGACGGATGTCCTTTGCGCGCACTCTCAGTAGCGCTCTGGCATTTGCAGCACAAAAGGGCCGAACAACTGGCTCCATAAAAAAAACAATGTCGAGGAAAATTTGATGCGCATCGTTCCCCATATCCTGGGCGCAGCCATTGCTGCCGCTCTGATCAGCACGCCAGTTTTCGCCGCCGAACTCACCGGCACCCTGAAGAAGATCAAAGAGTCCGGTGTCATCACCCTGGGCCATCGCGACGCTTCCATTCCGTTTTCCTACATTGCAGACGCTTCCGGCAAACCGGTCGGCTACTCCCACGACATCCAGCTGAAAGTCGTTGAAGCCATCAAGAAAGACCTGGACATGCCGAACCTCCAGGTCAAGTACAACCTGGTGACTTCGCAAACCCGTATCCCGCTGGTGCAGAACGGCACCGTTGACCTGGAATGCGGTTCCACCACCAACAACGTCGAGCGTCAGCAGCAAGTTGACTTCTCCGTCGGCATCTTCGAAATCGGTACCCGCCTGCTGTCCAAGGCAGACTCCAAGTACAAGGATTTCCCTGATCTGGCTGGCAAGAACGTCGTGACCACCGCCGGCACCACGTCCGAGCGCATCCTCAAGTCGATGAACGCCGACAAGCAGATGAACATGAACGTCATCTCCGCCAAAGACCACGGCGAGTCCTTCCAGATGCTGGAAACCGGCCGCGCCGTAGCGTTCATGATGGATGACGCCCTGCTGGCCGGTGAAGCCGCCAAGGCCAAGAAGGCCAGTGACTGGGCCGTGACCGGCACTCCACAGTCGTACGAAATCTACGGCTGCATGGTGCGCAAAGGCGACGAGCCGTTCAAAAAGGCTGTGGATGACGCCATCAAGGCCACCTACGCATCGGGCGAGATCAACAAGATCTACGAAAAATGGTTCATGCAGCCAATCCCGCCTAAAGGCCTGAACCTGAACTTCCCGATGAGCGACGAGCTCAAGGCCCTGATCGCCAATCCGACCGATAAAGCGGCTGACGACAAGAAGTCCTGATTTCTGACTAACCTTATCTCCTGAGAGGGCCACTGCCCTTTCAGGAGGTTGTCACTCCCTGCTGGCATTTTTGGAAACACTCGGACCGGTGGCTGTCGAGCCGATCGTGTGTGCCTGATCGTCAAGATCGGGCGGGAACGGAGCTTCCCCCAAGCGGGAACTTGTACATCGATCGAATCCGAGGGGAGACCCTAATGAATTACAACTGGGACTGGGGCGTGTTCTTCAAGTCCACCGGCGTGGGCAGCGAGACCTATCTCGACTGGTATGTGTCCGGTCTGGCGTGGACCATCGGCATCGCCATCGCGGCCTGGATCATCGCCCTGACACTGGGCTCGATCCTGGGCGTCATGCGTACCGTGCCGAACCGCATCGTATCGGGCATCGCCACCTGCTACGTTGAACTCTTCCGTAACGTGCCGCTGCTGGTTCAGCTGTTCATCTGGTACTTCCTGGTACCCGATCTGCTACCTGCCGACCTGCAGGAGTGGTACAAGCAGGACCTGAACCCGACCACCTCGGCTTTCCTCAGCGTCGTCGTGTGCCTGGGTCTGTTCACCACCGCCCGCGTTTGCGAACAGGTACGCACCGGTATCCAGGCCCTGCCAAAAGGCCAGGAATCCGCGGCCCGCGCCATGGGTTTCAAGCTGCCGCAGATCTACTGGAACGTGCTGCTGCCCCAAGCCTACCGGATCATCATTCCGCCGCTCACCTCGGAATTCTTGAACGTGTTCAAGAACACCTCCGTGGCCTCGCTGATCGGTTTGATGGAGTTGCTCGCGCAGACCAAACAGACCGCCGAGTTCTCCGCCAACCTGTTCGAAGCCTTCACCCTGGCCACGCTGATCTACTTCACCCTGAACATGAGCCTGATGTTGCTGATGCGCATGGTCGAGAAGAAAGTCGCCGTACCGGGCCTGATCTCCGTAGGGGGTAAATGATGGAATTCGACTTCTCGGGCATCATCCCGTCCCTGCCGGGCCTGTGGAACGGCATGGTCATGACCCTCAAGCTGATGGCAATGGGCGTGATCGGCGGCATCATCCTCGGCACCATCCTGGCGCTGTGCCGTCTGTCCCACAACAAACTGCTGTCCAACCTGGCCGGCGCCTACGTCAACTATTTCCGTTCGATCCCGTTGCTGCTGGTGATCACCTGGTTCTACCTGGCGGTACCGTTCGTGCTGCGCTGGATCACCGGTGAAGACACGCCGATCGGCGCGTTCGCGTCCTGCATCGTGGCGTTCATGATGTTCGAAGCGGCGTACTTCTGCGAAATCGTCCGTGCCGGTGTGCAGTCGATTCCCAAGGGTCAGATGGGCGCTGCCCAGGCACTGGGCATGACTTACGGCCAGATGATGCGCCTGATCATCCTGCCGCAGGCGTTCCGCAAGATGACGCCGCTGCTGTTGCAGCAGAGCATCATCCTGTTTCAGGACACCTCGCTGGTCTACGCCGTCGGCCTGGTGGACTTCCTCAATGCTTCGCGCGCCAGTGGCGACATCATTGGCCGCTCCAATGAGTTCCTGATTTTCGCGGGTCTCGTGTACTTCATCATCAGCTTTTCCGCCTCGCTGCTGGTCAAGCGTCTGCAAAAAAGGTTCGCCGTATGATCTCTATCAAAAGCATCAACAAGTGGTATGGGGACTTCCAGGTACTGACTGATTGCAGCACCGAGGTCAAAAAGGGTGAAGTGATCGTGGTGTGCGGGCCATCCGGTTCCGGCAAATCGACCCTGATCAAATGCGTCAACGCCCTGGAGCCGTTCCAGAAAGGCGACATCGTGGTCGACGGCACCTCCATCGCCGACCCGAAGACCAACCTGCCGAAACTGCGTTCCCGCGTGGGCATGGTGTTCCAGCATTTCGAACTGTTCCCGCACCTGACCATCACCGAAAACCTGACCATCGCGCAGATCAAGGTGTTGGGTCGCAGCAAGGAAGAGGCCACCAAGAAAGGCCTGCAATTGCTCGAGCGCGTTGGTCTCTCGGCCCACGCCCACAAGCACCCCGGCCAACTGTCCGGTGGCCAGCAACAGCGTGTGGCGATTGCCCGTGCGCTGGCGATGGACCCGATCGTCATGCTGTTCGACGAACCGACCTCGGCACTGGACCCGGAAATGGTCAACGAAGTACTGGACGTGATGGTGCAACTGGCCCACGAAGGCATGACCATGATGTGCGTGACCCACGAAATGGGCTTCGCCCGTAAAGTGGCCGACCGCGTGATCTTCATGGACCAGGGCAAGATCATCGAAGACTGCAAGAAAGAAGAGTTCTTCGGCGACATCAGCCACCGTGCCGAGCGTACGCAGCACTTCCTCAACAAGATCCTCCAACACTAAGGCTGTACGGTCTCCCCTGTAGGAGCTGCCGCAGGCTGCGATCTTTTGATTTTGCCTTTCAAA
>NZ_JBSVXD010000186.1:0-10544 GCF_054070755.1 Pseudomonas sp. SDO5591_S426
CGATCTTTTGATCTTGCATTTAAAAAGATCGCAGCCTCGTTTCACTCGACAGCTCCTACAAGAGAGACCGGGCCAGATTTCCGAATCGTAGTTTTCCTGATGAGACCGAGCCATGCACAAAAACAATAAAGAGCTGACCCTCAGCGCCCCGCTCAGCGGCCCGGTGCTCACGCTCGCCAAAGTTCCGGATGCGGTGTTCGCCAGCGGCGCCATGGGTGACGGGATCGCTATCGACCCGCTGAACGACACCCTGCACGCGCCCTGCGCCGGTGTCGTGGTACACGTCGCGCGCACCGGCCATGCCGTGACCCTGCGTGCCGACAACGGCGCCGAATTGCTGTTGCACCTGGGCCTCGATACCGTCGAGCTGCAAGGCCAGGGCTTTACCATGCTGGTGCAGGAAGGTGCGCGGGTTGCCAACGGCCAGCCGCTGCTGCGCTACGACCAGGACAAGGTCGCGCAACAGTGCAAAAGCCTGGTCAGCCTGCTGATCCTCACCAACAGCCAGGACTTTCAGGCTCGGCCCATCACGCTCAAATCGGTGAAGGTCGGCGAGCCGTTGTTGCACATCATTCGCCGCAACGGCGTTGGCGCTCATTCTGAAGTGGAGTTTGTTGGCGAAGAGCAGATCGGCCACATCCGCATCGCCCATCGCGGCGGTTTGCACGCACGTCCCGCAGCGCTGATTCGTCAGACCGCGCAAGGTTTCAAGAGCAAATCGCAGCTGCATTTCGCCGGCAAATCGGCGACCTGTGACAGCCTGATCGGTCTCATGGGTTTGGCCATCGGCGAGCAGGAAGAAGTTCAGGTCAGCTGCCAGGGCCCGGACGCCGAAGCCGCGCTGCAAGCCTTGTTGATCGCCTTGTCCACAGCGTTGGCCGAAGAACATCACGCCGCCACGCCAGCACCGATGGCCCAGCGCAATCGTGCGGCTGAAGCGGGTGTATTGCACGGTGTCTGCGCAGCACCGGGGTTGGTCGGCGGACCGCTGTTTCGCCTGAATTCGATCAGCCTGCCGGCGGATGCCGGGCACAATGATCCGGTGCAACAACGACAAGCCCTCGACACTGCGCTAACCCAGGTGCGCAGTGAAATCGCCGGCACCCTGGCCCTGGCCAGAAAACACAAAAGCACTGACGAAGAGGCCATCTTCGCCGCGCACCTCGCGCTGCTGGAAGACCCGGCATTGCTCGACGCCGCCGATCACTCCATAGAACTCGGCACGGCCGCAACCCATGCCTGGAGCCAGTCGATCGACGCACAGTGCGACGTGCTCCAGCAACTCGGCAGTTCACTGCTGGCCGAACGCGCCAACGACCTGCGCGACCTCAAGCAACGGGTGCTGCGCGCCCTGCTCGGCGAAGCCTGGCATTACGATGTGCCACCGGGTGCCATCGTCGCGGCCCATGAGTTGACCCCATCCGACCTGCTGCAACTGAGTCAGCAAGGCGTGGCCGGGTTGTGCATGGCCGAGGGTGGCGCGACCTCTCACGTGGCGATACTTGCGCGGGGCAAAGGCTTGCCCTGCATGGTTGCCCTGGGTTCGTCGCTGCTGGATCAGGAGCAGGGCCAAGCGGTGGTGCTGGATGCCGACGGCGGTCGCCTCGAACTGATCCCGACTGCCGAACGTCTGGCCGAAGTGCGTGACGCGCAACGTGCTCAACAACAGCGCCGCACCGAGCAACAGGCGCAGGCGCACACCCCGGCAAACACCCTTGATGGTGTGCGCATTGAAGTCGCGGCCAACGTAGCCTCCAGTGCCGAAGCCGCCGATGCCTTGGCCAACGGCGCGGATGGCGTCGGTCTGCTGCGAACCGAGTTTTTGTTCGTCGACCGCCACACCGCGCCGGACGAACTGGAACAGCATCACGCCTATCAAGCTGTACTCGATGCCATGGGCGACAAGTCGGTGATCATCCGCACCATCGACGTCGGCGGCGACAAGCAACTCGACTATCTGCCATTGCCTGCCGAAGCCAACCCGGTGTTGGGATTGCGCGGTATTCGCCTGGCTCAGGCTCGCCCGGAAATCCTCGACCAGCAACTGCGCGCCCTGCTGCACGTCACGCCGCTGTCGCGTTGCCGGATCCTGTTGCCGATGGTGACCGAAGTCGATGAGCTGCTGCACATCCGCCAGCGTCTCGACGCCTTGTGCACCGAACTCGGCCTGACGCAACGCCCGGAGCTGGGCGTCATGATCGAAGTCCCGGCCGCCGCGCTGCTCGCCGAGCAACTGGCGGAGCACGCGGACTTCCTGTCCATCGGCACCAACGACCTGTCGCAATACACACTGGCCATGGACCGTGACCACGCCGGTCTTGCTTCGCGAGTCGATGCGATGCACCCGGCATTACTGCGACTGATCGCCCAAACCTGCGCCGGTGCTGCGCAGCATCAGCGTTGGGTCGGAGTCTGCGGGGCACTGGCGTCTGATCCGCTGGCGACGCCCGTGCTGATCGGGCTGGGCGTGAGTGAACTGTCGGTGAGCCCGGTGCAGATCGGTGAAATCAAGGACCGCGTGCGCCACCTCGACGCCAGCGAATGCCGGCGCATCAGCCACGACCTGCTCAAACTGAGCAGCGCCAGCGCGGTGCGTCACGCCTGTCATCAGCATTGGCCTCTGAGCTAAAGAACAAAAAGAATCCAGGGAGAACCGCCATGTACCAACTTTTCATTGAAGGCCTGCAGCGCCTCGGCCGCGCGCTGATGCTGCCGATTGCGATCCTGCCGATTGCCGGCCTGTTGCTGCGCCTGGGCGACACCGACTTGCTGAACATCGCGATCATCCACGATGCCGGCCAAGTGATCTTCGCCAACCTGGCGATGATCTTCGCCATCGGCATCGCGGTCGGGTTCGCCAAGGACAATAACGGCACGGCAGGCCTTGCCGGTGTCATTGGCTATCTGGTGATGATCTCCACGCTCAAGGTGCTGGATGCGAGCATCAACATGGGCATGCTCGCCGGGATCGTCAGCGGCTTGATGGCGGGCGCGCTGTACAACCGCTTCAAGGACATCAAGTTGCCGGAATATCTGGCGTTCTTTGGTGGGCGGCGTTTTGTGCCGATTGTCACCGGGTTCGCCGCGGTCGGCCTGGGCGTGGTTTTCGGCTACATCTGGCCGCCGATCCAGCAAGGCATCAACAGCTTCGGCACGTTGATGATGGAAAGCGGCAGCTTCGGTGCGTTTATCTTCGGCGTGTTCAACCGCCTGCTGATCGTCACCGGCCTGCACCATATCCTCAATAACATGGCGTGGTTCGTGTTCGGTAACTTCACCGACCCAACCACCGGCGCACTGGTGACTGGCGATCTGTCGCGCTACTTTGCCGGCGACCCGAAAGGCGGCCAGTTCATGACCGGCATGTTCCCGATGATGATCTTCGGTCTGCCCGCCGCGTGCCTGGCGATGTACCGCAACGCCCTGCCGGAACGCCGCAAAATCATGGGCGGGATCTTCCTTTCGATGGCGCTGACTGCATTTTTGACCGGCGTGACCGAGCCGATCGAATTCGCCTTCATGTTCCTCGCGCCGCTACTGTTTTTGCTGCACGCCTTGTTGACCGGTCTGGCGATGGCCGTCACCAATGCGCTGAACATCCATTTGGGGTTCACCTTCTCCGGCGGCTTCATCGACATGGTTCTCGGCTGGGGCAAATCCACCAACGGCTGGCTGGTGTTCCCGGTTGGCCTGGCGTACGCCGTCATCTACTACGTCGTGTTTGATTTCTGTATCCGCCGCTTCGACCTGAAAACCCCGGGCCGTGAAGGCGTCGCAGCCGCCGAGCAAGTCGTTGTCGCCGACAACGAGCGGGCCGGCGCTTACATCAAGGCCTTGGGCGGCGCGGAAAACCTGATCACCGTCGGCGCCTGCACCACACGCTTGCGCCTGGACATGGTGGATCGCAACAAAGCCTCCGACGCGGATTTGAAAGCACTCGGCGCCATAGCCGTGGTCCGCCCCGGCAAGGGCGGGAGTTTGCAGGTGGTGGTCGGGCCGATGGCCGACAGCATTGCCGACGAGATTCGCCTGGCGATGCCGGCGCTGGGTCGCGCGCTGATCTCTACCCCGGCGGTCGCTGTCGACGCACCGCCTCCTGCCGCCGTGGCGACACCTGAGGCCCAGCAATGGTTGAACGCCCTCGGCGGTGGCGACAATGTGCTGCAACTGGACTGCGTGGCCATGACCCGGATTCGTCTGCAACTGGCGGATGGCAAGGTGTTGTCGGAGTGTGAGTTGAAGACGCTTGGGTGTCAGGGTGTGAGTCAGTTGGAGGGTGGTATCTGGCATCTGCTGGTTGGCGACAAGGCGCCGAGCTTGAGTGATGCGCTGGAAGCGTTGGTCAATCGCAGTGAGGTGAGTGCCAAGGTCTAATCCACAACGAACATGGTGGAGCTGCCGCAGGCTGCGATCTTTTGACCTTGATCTTAAAAAACAAAATCAAAAGATCGCAGCCTTCGGCAGCTTCTACAGGGGAATTCAAAACAATAAAAAACCCGCTGAAATCACTCTCAGCGGGTTTTTCATTTCAGCAGCCAGAGAATCAGAAATCCTCCAACCGCCACACTTCATAAGCCGGTGTCTCGTAGGGATGGCTCTGTTTCAGAGCCGCCACCACCGAGCGAATCAACTCATCGGCCACCACAAGCTCAACTTTCCATTCCTCGACCTGCTCGACCTGCCCCGCTTCGCCAATGAACGGCTGACTGCCGTCCAGCGGACGAAACTGGCCAGTGCCAAGCACCTGCCACGCACAGTGGTCATAGGCACCGATTCGACCACCACCAGCGGCGAACACAGCACTTTTGACCACTTCGACATGACTGTCGGGAACAAAAAAACTCAGCTTGTACACGGCGCTTAGTTCACCCACACGCGAGCGTTACGGAACATGCGAATCAGCGGTGCATCTTCGTTCCACTCATCCGAACGCCACGAGTTCTGCACGGCGCGGAACACACGCTCCGGGTGCGGCATCATGATCGTTACGCGACCGTCGCGGCTGGTCAAACCGGTGATCCCGCGCGGCGAGCCGTTCGGGTTGGCCGGGTAGTTTTCGGTGACCTTGCCGTGGTTGTCGACGAAACGCATCGCCACGCAACCCGACAGGTCGGCTTCCAGCAGTGCTTCTTCGCTGGAGAACTCGGCATGACCTTCGCCGTGAGCAATGGCGATCGGCATACGCGAACCGGCCATGCCTTGCAGGAAGATCGAGTTCGACTCCTGGATCTGCACCATCGCAACACGGGCTTCGAACTGCTCGGAACGGTTACGCACGAAGTGCGGCCAGAACTCACTGCCCGGGATCAGCTCGTGCAGGTTGGACATCATCTGGCAACCGTTGCACACGCCGAGGGTGAAGCTGTCGTTACGCTCGAAGAAACCCTGGAACGCATCGCGGGCACGGCTGTTGAACAGCGCCGATTTCGCCCAGCCTTCACCGGCACCCAATACGTCGCCGTAGGAGAAACCGCCGCAAGCGACCATGCCCTTGAACTCGTTCAGGTCGACACGGCCGGCCAGAATGTCGCTCATGTGCACGTCGATCGCGTTGAAACCGGCGCGGTCGAACGCCGCTGCCATTTCCACCTGACCGTTGACGCCCTGCTCACGCAGTACGGCAACCTGAGGACGAATGCCTTTCTTGATGTAAGGCGCGGCAACGTCCTGGTTGACGTCGTAGCTGAGCTTGACGCTCAGGCCCGGGTTGTCTTCTTCCAGCAGCACGTCGAATTCCTGATCGGCGCAGTCGGCGTTGTCACGCAGACGCTGGATCTGGTAGCTGGTCTCGGCCCACTGGCGTTGCAGCAGACGACGCTGGCCTTCGAACACGGTGTCACCGTTGAAGGTGATGTTGATCTCGCCATTGTTGATCGGCTGACCGATGACCGACACGCAGTCGCCCAGGCCGGCAGCGCTGAACTGAGCAAGGATGTCCGGCGTGGCGTCCTGGCGAACCTGGATCACGGCACCCAGTTCTTCGTTGAACAGGATCGCGGCGATGTCGGCGGAAGTTTCCGCCAGACCGTCGAGGTTCAGGCTCAGACCGCAGTGACCGGCGAAGGCCATCTCGACAACGCTGGTCAGCAGACCACCGTCGGAACGGTCGTGGTAAGCCAGCAGGTGACCGTCGGCGTTGAGGCCCTGGATCACCGCGAAGAAGGCTTTCAGGTCTTCGGCGTCATCGACGTCCGGAGCGTGCATGCCGAGCTTGCCGTGAACCTGCGCGAGGATCGAGGCGCCCATGCGGTTCTGGCCACGACCGAGGTCGATCAGGATCAGGTCGGTAGTGCCCTTGTCCATGCGCAGTTGCGGGGTCAGGGTCTGACGGATGTCAGTCACTGGCGCGAAACCGGTCACGATCAGGGACATCGGCGAAGTCACGGACTTGTCCACGCCTTCGTCGTTCCAACGGGTGGCCATTGACATCGAGTCCTTGCCCACCGGAATGGTGATGCCCAGCTCAGGGCACAGTTCCATGCCGACCGCTTTCACGGTGTCGTACAGGCGTGCATCTTCACCCGGGTGACCGGCCGCCGACATCCAGTTCGCCGACAGTTTGATGTCGGAGATCTTGCCGATGCGCGAAGCGGCGATGTTGGTCAGGGTTTCGCCGATGGCCATGCGGCCCGACGCCGGAGCGTCCAGCAATGCCAGCGGAGTACGCTCGCCCATCGCCATGGCTTCACCGGTGTAGACGTCGAAGCTCGTGGCGGTGACGGCAACGTCGGCCACCGGAACCTGCCACGGGCCGACCATTTGGTCACGGGCCACGAGGCCGGTGATGGTGCGGTCGCCGATGGTGATCAGGAAGCTCTTGCTGGCCACGGCCGGGTGGTGCAGAACGCGCTCGACGCAGTTGCCGATGTCGAGGGTCGACGGATCGAAATCGTCGCCAAGTTCATTTTCTCGAACCACCGAACGGTGCATGCGTGGAGCCTTGCCCAACAACACTTCCAGCGGCATGTCCACCGGGCTGTTGCCGAAGTGGCTGTCGGTCACGGTCAGTTGCGGTTCGGCGGTGGCTTCACCGACTACGGCAAACGGGCAACGCTCACGTTCGCAGATCGCCTTGAAGCGCTCGAAGTCAGCCGGGCCGACGGCCAGAACGTAACGTTCCTGGGATTCGTTGGACCAGATTTCGTGCGGGGCCATGCCCGGCTCGTCGTTTGGAATGTTGCGCAGTTCGAAACGGCCACCGCGGTCGCCGTCGTTGACCAGTTCCGGGAAGGCGTTGGACAGACCACCGGCACCCACGTCGTGGATGAAGCTGATCGGGTTCTTGTCGCCCAGTTGCCAGCAACGGTCGATGACTTCCTGGCAGCGACGTTCCATCTCAGGGTTTTCGCGCTGTACCGAAGCGAAGTCCAGGTCCGCCGAGCTGGTGCCGGTGGCCATGGAGGAAGCCGCGCCGCCGCCCAGGCCGATCAGCATCGCCGGGCCGCCGAGCACGATCAGCTTGGAGCCGACGAGGATCTCGCCTTTCTTGACGTGTTCTTCACGGATGTTGCCCATGCCGCCGGCCAGCATGATCGGCTTGTGGTATCCGCGAACTTCGTCACCGTGCGGGGTGGTGATCGATTGTTCGAAGGTACGGAAGTAGCCAGTCAGGGCTGGACGACCGAATTCGTTGTTGAACGCAGCGCCGCCGAGCGGGCCTTCGATCATGATGTCCAGCGCGGTAACGATGCGTTCAGGCTTGCCGTACGGCACTTCCCACGGCTGTTCGAAGCCCGGGATTTGCAGGTTGGACACGGTGAAACCGGTCAGGCCAGCCTTTGGCTTGGCGCCGCGACCGGTCGCGCCTTCGTCGCGGATCTCGCCACCGGAACCGGTGGATGCGCCCGGGAACGGGGCAATCGCGGTCGGGTGGTTGTGAGTTTCGACTTTCATCAGGATGTGCACCGGCTCCTGCACCGCGCCGTACTGGCGGGTCTCAGGGTCCGGGAAGAAACGACCGGCCACGGAGCCGACGATCACCGAAGCGTTGTCTTTATAAGCCGACAGAACGCCTTCGCTGTGCATCACGTAGGTGTTCTTGATCATGCCGAACAGGCTTTTTTCCTGGCTCTCGCCGTCGATGTCCCAACTGGCGTTGAAGATCTTGTGACGGCAGTGCTCGGAGTTCGCCTGGGCGAACATCATCAGTTCGATGTCGTGCGGGTTGCGCTTCAAGCCGACGAAGGCGTTGACCAGGTAATCGATCTCGTCTTCGGCCAGGGCCAGGCCCAGCTCGGTGTTGGCTTTTTCCAGCGCGGCGCGGCCGCCACCCAACACGTCGATCGCGGTCAGGGGTTTTGGCTCGGCGTGGCTGAACAGGCCGGCGGCCTGTTCGAGGTTGCCCAGGACGATCTGGGTCATGCGGTCGTGCAACGCGTCGGCGATCAGTTGCGCTTCAGCGTCGCTGAACTGGCCGGCAACGTAGAACGCAATACCGCGCTCCAGGCGCTGGATCTTGCTCAGGCCGCAGTTGCGAGCGATGTCGCTGGCCTTGCTCGACCATGGCGAGATGGTGCCGAAACGCGGCAACACCAGGAACAGACGACCGGTCGGCTCCTGGACCGGAACGCTTGGACCGTACTTCAGAAGGCGCGCAAGCACCTGCTGTTCGTCGCCGGTCAGGACGCCGGTAACTTCGGCGAAGTGAGCGAATTCAGCATACAGGCCACTGACAGCCGGGACCTTCTGGCTCAGTTGCTCAAGGAGCTTGCTGTGGCGAAAGGCAGAAAGGGCAGGAGCGCCGCGCAGGATCAACATCTTCGGGACAGCCTCGGGAAGGGGTGTGCTTTGAGGCCGTGCATTCTAGCCTAAACAGCCAGCGACATCACCCGAAACGCTACGCACGGTTGCACTCGGGTGCCATTCTGTGTTTCTGCCTCGAAAGTCAGGTTAATTGGGTGTGTGACCCTAGCTTATTTTTACTGTAACAAAATGCGGGCAAGGCCCATTCCTGCGGGGTTTTGCTCGGTTTTGTGATCTCTAGCAGACAACCCCTTCACTGTCGAGATATGGCGCCCGTGGTCCTTTGCGTATACTGCGCACATGTTTTTCCCAACGGCTTTGCGTCCGCGGTACGCCAAATGGCTGATCGCAACCGGACTCTTCCTGATGCTCAGTGGCTGTGTTGATAAACCCAACACGCTGGAGCGCGTAAAGGAGGATGGTGTGCTGCGGGTGGTCACCCGAAACAGCCCCGCCACCTACTTTCAGGATCGCAACGGTGAAACCGGCTTCGAATACGAGCTGGTGAAGCGTTTCGCCGACGATCTGGGGGTCGAACTGAAGATCGAGACCGCCGATAACCTCGACGACCTGTTCAATCAGATTGGTAAACCGAACGGCCCGGTGCTGGCGGCTGCCGGCCTGGTCAGCAGTGACGACCGCAAGAAACAGGTGCGCTTCTCCCACTCCTATCTGGAAGTCACCCCGCAGGTCATCTACCGCAACGGCCAGTCGCGCCCCACCGACGCGAAAGACCTTGTGGGCAAGAAGATCATGGTGCTCAAGGGCAGCACCCACGCCGAGCAACTGGCGGAGCTGAAAAAGAAATTCCCCGGCATCGAGTACGAAGAATCCGACCAGGTTGAAGTGGTCGACCTGTTGCGCATGGTCGACGAAGGCCAGATCGACCTGACCCTGGTCGACTCCAATGAAGTCGCGATGAACCAGGTGTACTTCACCAACATCCGGGTCGCCTTCGACCTCGGTGACGCCAACAACCAGAGCTGGGCAGTGGCGGCAGGCGACGACAATAGCCTGCTCAACGAAATCAACGATTACCTCGACAAGGTCAAGAAGAACGGCACCCTGCAACGCCTCAAGGACCGTTACTACGGCCACGTCGACGTCCTTGGCTACATGGGCGCCACCACTTTCGCCCAGCACTTGCAGCAACGCCTGCCCAAGTACGAGAAGCACTTCAAGGCCTACGCCAAGATAGAGAAAGTCGACTGGCGCCTGCTGGCCGCGGTCGGTTATCAGGAGTCCCTGTGGCAACCCGCCGTGACCTCGAAGACCGGTGTGCGCGGTTTGATGATGCTGACCCAGAACACCGCGCAGGCGATGGGCGTGTCCAACCGCCTCGACCCCAAGCAGAGCATCATGGGCGGGGCGAAGTACCTGGCTTATATGAAGGAACAACTGGACGATTCGATCCAGGAACCGGATCGCACCTGGTTTGCACTCGCCGCCTACAACGTCGGCAGTGGTCACCTGGATGACGCGCGCAAGCTGGCGGCCAAGGAAGGGTTGAACCCGGATAAATGGCTGGACGTGAAGAAAATCCTGCCGCGTCTGTCCGAGAAGAAGTGGTACAGCAAGACCCGTTACGGCTACGCCCGTGGCGGCGAGCCGGTGCATTTCGTGGCGAACATCCGTCGCTACTACGACATCCTGACCTGGGTCACGCAGCCCCAGCTTGAAGGCGATCAAGTGGCCGAGGGCAAACTGCTGGTTCCGGGGATCGACAAGTCCAAGCCGGCGCAGGAGCCTGCGCCCCTTTAAAGCAAAAAGATCGCAGCCTGCGGCAGCTCCTACAGGGTCAT
>NZ_JBSVXD010000187.1:0-10507 GCF_054070755.1 Pseudomonas sp. SDO5591_S426
GCTCCTACATTTGGAATGCGATCCCCTGTAGGAGCTGCCGAAGGCTGCGATCTTTTGATCTTCACTTACCGCTTGTTCAATCCCCGCGCCAGGCGATCTCCACCCAACTGGATCACCGCCACCAACGCCACCAGCAACACAATCACCGTCAACATGATCTGGCTGTCAAACCGCTGATAACCATATCGATACGCAATGTCCCCCAAGCCGCCGGCACCAATCGCCCCGGCCATGGCCGAAGAGTTGATCATCGTCACCAGCGTAATGGTGAACCCGCCAACAATCCCCGGCAGCGCTTCCGGCAACAGCACATGCCAGACGATGTGCTGGCGACGGCATCCCATGGCTTGCGCGGCTTCGATCAAGCCGTGATCGACTTCGCGCAAACTGACTTCGGCGATGCGCGCAAAGAACGGCGTAGCCGCGATGGTCAGCGGCACCACGGCCGCCCATACGCCGTACGTGGTGCCAACGATCAACCGGGTGAACGGAATCAACGCCACCATCAGAATCAGGAACGGGATAGAGCGGAACAGGTTCACGAACGCGCCCAGTGCGCGGTTCAGCGCCGGAGCTTCGTAGATGCCGCCCTTTGAGCTGGTAACCAGGATCACCGCCATCGGAATTCCCGCCAACAGTGCGATCAGCGACGACACGCCGACCATCAGAAACGTGTCGATGAAACCCTGTAGCAAGCGATCAAACCACATAGCCCAACACCTCCACCTGTTGTGCCCAATGGCTGGCGCGCTGACGCAACTCCTCGGCACTGACGGAGGAGCCGCTCACCGCCAGCAGCAGTTGCCCCAGAGCGTGGCCCTGAATGCGTTCCACGCCACCTTGCAGCAAGCGCACGCGGCCACCGAGGGCACTGAACAGCGCGGCGACGTCGGGTTCGTCATGGGCCCCACCAGTAAATTGCAGGCGCAATACCAGCGCGTCGTCCGAGGACTGCGGTTGAGGTTGCAAGCGGCTTTGCAGCTCTGGCGGCAAGGCATGTTGCAACGGTGCGAGCAGGGTCTTGCTGACCTCATGCTGTGGGTTGCCGAACACTTCCCACACCGGGCCTTGCTCAACGATGCGCCCATGTTCGAGCACCACGACGCGATCGCAGATTTCGCGGATCACCGCCATTTCGTGGGTGATCAAAATGATGGTCAGACCCAGGCGTTGATTGATCTCGCGCAACAGGCCGAGGATCGATTGCGTGGTCTCTGGGTCCAGCGCCGAAGTGGCTTCGTCGCAGAGCAGGATCGCCGGGTCGTGCACCAGCGCACGGGCAATGCCGACACGCTGTTTCTGCCCGCCGGACAACTGCGCTGGATAGGCTTTGTGCTTGCTTTGTAGGCCCACCAGTTCCAACAGCTCGCGGACTTTCTGCTCGCGTTGTTCCTTGGGCACGCCGGCGACTTTCAGCGGCAACTCGACGTTCTGCCAAACCGTCTTGGCCGACATCAGGTTGAAGTGCTGGAAGATCATGCCGATGCGTCGACGCAGCGCGACCAAGCGGTCCTCGTCGAACTCGCCAATGTCCACCTGATCGATCAGCACCCGACCCGAGGTCGGTTGTTCGAGGCGGTTGATGGTGCGGATCAGCGAGGATTTACCGGCGCCGCTGCGCCCGATGATGCCAAACACTTCACCGCGCTGGATCGCCAGGTCGATGCCTTGCAGGGCGGCCACCGGGCCTCGTTTACCTTCGTAGGTTTTGCCCAGGCCGACGAAGCGGACGTGGGCGTGATTCAGCTCAGGATGCAGTTCGGTTTGTTCGGCGTTTTGAGGCTCTGGAATTTCCAGTCGCCGTTGAATCGCGGCGGTCATGCTCAGCTCTCCCAACCGGCTTGATAGAGCTTGCCATGGGCTTTATCCAGTGCGGCGCGAACGGCGGGCGAGTGTTGGTAGATGTCGACGAATTTGATCAGGCGCGGGTCGGTTTTGCTCTTTGGCTGGATCACGAACTGGATCACGTACTCCTTGTGATCGAGGCCATCGAACAGCAGCGCGGAACCGGCATCGAAAGTCTTCGCCAGACGAATGTAGGCCGGGTAGCCCTGGACCAGATCGGCGTCGTCGTAGGCGCGCACCAGTTGCACCGCTTCAACCTGGAGGATCTTGATTTTCTTCGGGTTGGCGATGATGTCTTCTTCGGTGGCCTTGTAGCCGACACCCGGCTTGAGCTTGATCAAACCGGCCTTGGCCAGCAACTGCAGGCCGCGTCCGCTGTTGATTGGATCGTTGGCGATAGCGACGCTGGCGCCTTCTGGCAACTCATCGAAGCTTTTGTATTTTTTCGAGTAGAGGCCAACGTTGTTGATGATCCCCGGCGCGAACGGTACCAGGTCAAAACCGGAGGCAGCCTTGGCGTTTTCCAGGAACGGGATGTGCTGGAAGTAGTTCACGTCGATGTCACCGGCGGCAAGGCTGACGTTCGGCGCGATCCAGTCGGTGAACTCCACCAGCTCGACTTTCAGGCCTTGTTTGCCGGCTTCTTCGACGGCCGCTTCCAGCGGAATGGCGAAGGCGGCGGTGGTGCCGATTTTCAGTGGAGCGTCGGCGGCGAAGGTCACCGAGCTGAAGAGTCCGAGGGCCAGGGCCAGTGCTTTGACTGGGTGAGAGAGGTAGTTCTTTTTCATGATGGTTTTTCCAGTCAGTGCGTAAGATTTTTGGTGTTCGGGCGGGCCTCATCGCTGGCAAGCCAGCTTCCACAGTGTTCTCGGGTGTTCACACGACCCCTGTGGGAGCTGGCTTGCCAGCGATGCTGTTAGCGTCTAAACGCCGAGCCTGTGTGTTGCTCGGGCAAATGCGCTTCACGATGAAACAGCTTTTCCCGCAAGCTGCCGTCGTCATAAGCGGTCTTGTACGAGCCGCGCCGTTGCAGCTCCGGGATCACCAGATCGATGAAATCCACATAGCTTTCCGGCGTGACGATTCGCGTCAGGTTGAAGCCGTCGAGACCGGTTTCGGCGATCCACGATTCCAGCTCATCGGCCACTTGCCCCGGCGAGCCGACCACTGTGATGTAGCGTCCGCCGAGGGCGTGTTGTTCCAGCAATTTGCGCCGAGTCCAGTCGTTGTTTTGCAGGTTTTTGGTGGCGGACTGGATCGCGTTGCTCTTCACGTACTGGATCGGTTCGTCGATGGCGTATTCGGAAAAATCGATCCCGGTGGACGCTGAGAAATGCGCCACCCCGGCCTCGGCGCTGGCGTAGCTCAGGTACTCGGCGTGCTTGGCCCACGCCAGCTCTTCGGTGGCGCCGACGATCACGTTCAGGCCCATGAACACCTTGATGTCCTCGGGATTGCGGCCAGCTTCAACGGCGCTGGCGCGGACCTTGTCCACCTGAACCTTGGTCGATGCCTTGGTCTGGCCGCTGATGAACACGCACTCGGCATGCCGCCCGGCGAACAGCAAGCCGCGATCCGAACTGCCCGCCTGGAACAGCACGGGCGTACGTTGTGGCGACGGCTCACACAGGTGATAACCCTCGACCTGATAGAACTCGCCCTTGTGCTCGATCTTGTGCACTTTCTCCGGCTGCGCGTAGATCCGCTGCTGCGGATCGTTCAGCACCGCACCGTTTTCCCAACTGCCTTCCCAGAGTTTGTAGAGCACTTGCAGGTACTCGTCGGCCTGGTCGTAACGGCGGTCATGCTCGACTTGTTCGCTCAGGCCCATGGCTTTGGCGGCGCTGTCGAGGTAGCCGGTGACGATGTTCCAGCCCACTCGGCCACGGCTCAGATGATCCAGTGTCGACATGCGCCGGGCGAACAGGTACGGCGGTTCGTAGGTGAGGTTGGCGGTGAGGCCGAAGCCGAGGTTTTTGGTCACCGCTGCCATGGCCGAAACCAAAAGCAGCGGATCATTGACCGGCAGTTGGATCGACTCTTTGAGCGGCACGTCCACTGAGTGTTGGTAGACGTCGTAAACGCCAACGATGTCGGCGATGAACAACCCGTCGAACAGGCCGCGTTCGAGCAATTGCGCCAACTCGGTCCAGTACTCGATGGTTTTGTACTGGGTCGACGTGTCACGCGGGTGCGTCCACAGGCCGTGGTTGATGTGCCCGATGCAATTCATGTTGAACGCGTTGAGCAGGATTTTCTTTTTTGCGGCGCTCATCAAATGGTCCCCCGCAGTGGAGGATTTTCGTCGTTGAGGTAGTAATTGCCCACCGCGTGATACTTCCAGCGCACCGGGTCGTGCAGGGTGTGCACGCGGGCGTTGCGCCAATGGCGGTCGAGGCCATGTTCAATCAGGGTTGCCTGGCTGCCGGCCAGTTCGAACAGGGTGCTGCCGGCCGCGAGGGAGATTTCGGTGCTGATTGCGCGGGCTTCGGCGACGGCAATCGAGGCGGCGGCGACGGTCTCGGCTTGGGTGTCGGCCTGGGCCTTGTCGAGGAATTCACCGGCGCGTTCCAGCAGCGCTTCGGCGGCGTGCAGGCGGATGCTCAAGTGGCCGAAGCTCTTGAGGGTCAACGGATCTTCAATGGCTTTCTCATGTGTCGCGTCGATCCACGGCCGGGTCTTGGTGCGCACGAAGTGCAGCGCGTCTTCATAGGCCGCGCGGGCGATGCCGGTGTCGATGGCGGCATGGAGAATCTGCGCCAGCGGGCCGACCGGGGTCGGGCGCTCGAACGCACTCTGGAACGGGATCACGTCTTCGGCGGCGACATAGACATCTTCGAACACCACCGAACCGCTGCCAGTGGTGCGCTGGCCGAAGCCGCTCCAGTCGTCGATAACGGTCAGGCCTTTGCTGGTGCGCGGTACGAATACCAGTTGCTGCACGCCGTTTTCATCGATTACCGAGGTCGGGATGCGCTGAGCATAAATCGCGCCCGTGGCGTAGAACTTGCGACCGTTGATGCGATAGCCACTGCCGTCGCGGGTCAGGCGAGTGACGCGGTCGTGGGCGGTTTTGGTGCCGAGTTCGGCGAGTGCATTGCCGAAACGCTGACCGGCCAACACTTCGGCGTACAGGCGTTTCTTCTGCTCGGCGCTGCCGTTCACGCGCAGCACTTCCAGTGCATAGAAATGGTTCTGCGGGATCTGTCCGAGCGAGCCGTCAGCCTGACTGATCAGCGCTATGACCTTGGCCAGCGTGACGTTGGAAACGCCCGCGCCACCGTACTCTTTCGGCACGCTGATGCCCCACAGGCCAGAGCGGGAAAACACTTCCAGCTCCGGGTGTGGCAGTCGACGTTCACGGTCGCGCAGGGCGCTGTCGCGTTTGAAATCTTCGGCCAGATCGCTGGCGACAATCAGGGCTTGCTCATCGCTGGTTAAGACCGCGACGTGGTGAGAACTTGTCATGTGTTTCTCCAGAGGTCTGGTCGTCAGATCCAGGAATGGCGAGCCGGTAAGGTGCCGTTCAAGTGGTAGGCGCCCACGGCGTGATACTTCCAGCGCACCGGGTCGTGCAGGGTGTGCACGCGGGCGTTGCGCCAGTGGCGATCGAGGTTGAATTCGGCGAGGGTGGCGCGGCTGCCGGCCAGTTCGAAGAGTTTTTCGCTGGCCAGCAGCGAAATCTCGGTGGTCAGCACTTTGGCTTCGGCCACGGCGATCGAAGCGCGGGCAGCGGACTCGGCGGTGAGCGGCGCGGCGCTGACCTGATCGAGCACTTGCCCGGCCTTGCGCAGCAGGGCTTCGGCGGCGTGCAGTTCAATCTTCAGCTTGCCGATGTCGGCGATCACGTACAGGTCATCGCTGGCCCGTTCGACGTTGGCGTCGATCCATGGTCGCGCACGGGTTTTCACGAACGCGATGGCGTCATCGATGGCGCCCCGGGCGATGCCGGCGTCGATGGCGGCTTGAATCAGTTGCGAGACGGCGCCCTGGGTATTGGGCTTGTCGTTGATCTTCCAGTTGTCCACCACCAGTTCGGCGTCGACCCGCACGTTGTTCAGCAAAATCGTGCCGCTGGCGGTGGTGCGCTGACCGAAGCCGGACCAGTCATCGACGATCCGCAACCCCGGCGTGCCGCGACGCACGAAGGCCAGCACTTGCTTACCGTCGTCATTGAGCGCCTTGACCGCGACCCAGTGCGCGAACAGCGCGCCGGTGGAATAGAACTTCTGCCCGCTGAGGACAAAACCATCGCCGTCGGCGGTGATACGCGCCTTGAGTTCCAGGGTGTTTTTGGTGCCGCGTTCCGGCCCGGCATTACCGATGCGCCAGCCGTCGAGCACGCTTTTGAACAGCTGTTTTTTCTGCGCTTCAGTGGCGCTGCCCAGCACCAGATTGAGGATGCCGAACTGGTTCTGCGGGATCTGTCCAAGGGCCGGGTCTGCCGCGGAAATGATCGCGAACACTTCGGCCAGGGTGACGAACGAAACCTGTGGGCCTCCGTATTCGCGCGGGATGCCAATGCTACCCAGGCCGCTGCGGGTGAACTGTTCGATTTCCGACCACGGCAGCTTGCGCTGTTGGTCGCGTTTGGCCGCTTGCAGGCGGGCGGCTTGCGCCAGCTCATGGGCGGCCTTGATCGCTTGAGCGTCGTTGCGCAGGACTTGTGCGGGCAACAACAACGGGGCGATATCCAGATCACTCTGGACGATTGCATCTGCCAGACTGGACATCAGTGCCGCTCCTTGGCTGCACGCAATGCCCTGGCGATCTGCACTGGGGTGATTGTGTTCCGGACCATACCTACCTCATCTCATGGAAACGCCGCTGTGTGCGACGAACGAAAACAAGAATGTCCGGTGGTCCGGTGCATATACCCTAAGCGTTTATAAATAAGTTATGAACTAACTTTTAGGAATATATATAGAAGGGCTGCTGTCCGCTGGGCAACACTTGCACGCGTAGCAACAGCGGGACTCCGCGGCCTTGAGTTGTTCCTTCTTCGGGACGTTCAGATAGAGGTTGGTACAGCCAATCTTCAGCGTACGCGCGGGCGCCCACCGCGAGTTGTTGCCCACGCGATCGAGGATGCAGTAAGTCACCTCCAGCCGCAGGTCTTCGCCGGCCTCGACGATGATCGCCGGTGGTACCCAGACCTGAATTGGCTGGCCCACATCACACGCCTTGAGCCGTGGCAGGTCCATGCGCACATCGCCCCAACGCAGGGTGATTTCGTCATCGGCCGCCATGTTCAGATACGGCTCGATGGTCAGCGGCACGCCCCGCTTGATCTGGTTCTGATTCAGGCCCTGGCGACGAATCGTTTCGGGGATACCCACCGGCGCTAGACTTTGGTTTTCATCACCGCACAATGCGGACGGCTGACCTCCGGGGCAATCGAGTTTGATCTGCACGCGCCTGGCAGCCGATACCGCCGCGCCCTGACCGATCTGCATGATCCGGTAGTGAATGCGCGAAGAGCCATTGGTGATGAAGCTCTCCGGGACCCGCAACCGAACGGATCGGCCGACCTCATCGCGGGTCAGCACCCGGGAGGCTACGTAGCAGTTGTCCCAGAACAGTTCGATCAGATCGCCTTCGTCCATCGCCGGATAGGGCGGCACGTCGATCAGCAGGTGTGCGGCCGAGGTGATGTTGATGCCGGTCTTGTGGGATTGCGCCACGGCCGGGGCCGCGAGTTCGGATTGATTCGAAGTGCTTTTCATGGAGTCTCCTTGAAGTTTTGCAGCGAAGTCCGTTTCTGAAAATAAAAATGTGAAATGCGAGTGGAAAACAGTTAGTTACTTTGGAAGTTGATATTGAATGGCGTCGATTGGAGACTAGATAAGAGTTCGACTGAGTCAGTGTCAATGGCGTTTATTAGTTGGCTGGTAAATATGGCGTTATTCAGAAAGTTCCTACGCGTAGAAGTTAATAAACGCTATCGCTGCGTGGAAATTGCCCATAAATACTGGGTCGGCCTATGCATAAAGGCGGAGAAGGAGAGAAGAGCCAAGGGCGGGGCTAGTGAGGCGTCATAGCGTAAGTCTGTTGCGTAATATAAATATGTACCGCGCACGCCGATAAATAATGATTTATGTTTTTGGAGGTTTGTTGTGTGTGGGAGGTGGGTGTGGCGGCATGTAACTTCCTTCCGTGGAAGTTAACAAGTTTGCGAAGGGTGATTTAATTGTGGGCGTTGTTCAGAAACTTGCTGAGGAACTGTTTCGTGCGTTCTTCTTTCGGGTTGGCAAACAGCGCCTTGGATTCGCCTTGTTCGACGATCACACCCTTGTCGAAAAACACTACACGATTGGCCACGTCACGAGCGAAAGCCATTTCGTGGGTCACGATGACCATGGTTCGATTCTCTTCGGCCAGACCGCGGATCGTCGCCAGCACTTCGCCCACCAACTCCGGGTCAAGCGCCGAGGTTGGTTCGTCGAACAGGATCACTTCCGGTTCCATCGCCAGCGCGCGGGCAATCGCCACGCGTTGTTGCTGGCCGCCCGAGAGGCGGCGCGGGTAAGCGTCTTCCTTGCCCGCCAGGCCAACCTTGGCCAACAGCTTTTTACCCAAGGCAACGGCATCGGCGAGCGGGATCTTCTTGACGATGATCGGGCCTTCGATAACGTTTTCCAGGGCAGTGCGATGGGGGAACAGGTTGAAGTTCTGGAACACGAAACCCACGTGCTGGCGCAAGTTGCGCACCAGGCTTTGCTGCTGGTTCAACGGACGGCTGGTATCGATCTCGATATCGCCGACCTTGATCCGGCCGCTGGTGGGTTCTTCCAGGAAATTCAGGCAACGCAGGAACGTGGTCTTGCCCGAGCCGCTAGGCCCGATGATCGCCACGACCTCGCCTTCCTTCACTTGCAGATCGATGCCGTTGAGCACGACTTGACCCTTGAACTGCTTTGTCAGTTTTTCCACGACAATCATGGGGTCAGGACTCCTGGTCGTGCCGATTGACCCGCTCTTCCAGCTTGTTCTGCAGGTGCGAAAGCACCGTGGCCAGAACCCAGTAGATCAGCGCGGCGGCAAGATACATGGTGAAAATTTCGAAGGTACGGGCGGTGATCAGCTGCGCCTGACGGAACAGCTCCGGCACCTGGATGGTGGCTGCCAGTGCAGTGTCCTTGACCAGCGAGATGAAGCTGTTGCCCAGCGGCGGCAATGCCGTGCGCATCGCTTGCGGAATGATGGCCCGGCGCAGCGTCTGCGCGCGGGTCATGCCGATACTGGCAGCGGCTTCCCACTGACCGCGTTCGATCGAGCTGATCGCAGCGCGCAGGATTTCACAGGCATAGGCAGCCATGTTCAGCGAGAAGCCGATCAGGGCCGCCGGCAGCGGATCAAGTTCGACACCCAATTGCGGCAAGCCGTAATAGATCACGAACAGTTGCACCAGCAACGGCGTGCCGCGAAAGAACGACACGTAGATGCGGGCGATCCAGCTCACCAGCTTGAAGCGCGACAGGCGCATCAGTGCCAGGCCGAAGCCCAGCAAGAGGCCGAAGAACATCCCGCCGAGGCTCAAGATGACCGTGTAGTACGCGCCCTTCAGCAGGAAGGGCGCGGAGTCCAGCGCGAGTTGAAAAGCTTCTTCCATTATTGAGTGACGTCAGCGTTGAAGTATTTTTCCGAGAGCTTTTTCAGGGTGCCGTCGGCGCGCAGTTTGTCAATTGCCTTGTTCACCGCAGCCAACAGTTCAGGCTCGCCTTTGCGCAGGGCAATACCGGCTTCCTGACGGGAGAACGCTTCACCGGCAGCGGTGGTGTCCTTGGCTTTCTTGGCATATTCCAGCGCGGCCAGACGGTCGATCAGGATGGCGTCGATACGGCCGACACGCAGATCCTGGAACTTGGTCGGATCGTCTTCGTAGGTGCGCACGTCTGCGGTTGGCACGTTGGCTTTGACCCACTGTTCGTAGTTGGTGCCCAGGCCCACGCCGACTTTCTTGCCACCCAGGTCGGCAGCGGACTTGATGTTCAGCTCGGCGGCCTTCTTGGTCAGCACCAGCGCCTGAATCCCGGAAACGGTGTACGGCTCGGAGAAGTCATACTTCTTCTTGCGCTCTTCGGAGATGGTCACCTGGTTGATCACCGCGTCCAGACGCTTGGATTCCAGCGCCGCGAGGATGCCGTCCCATTTGGTCGGTTGCAGTTTGACCTTCACGCCCAGCTCTTTGGCCAGCGCTTCGGAGAACTCGACTTCGAAGCCGGTCAGTTTGCCGTCGGCGTCGACGAAGCTGAACGGTGGGTAAGTGCCTTCCAGGCCGACGTTGATCACGCCTTTGTCCTTGATTTGTTGCAGCTGCTCACCGGCAACGGCGTTGCCGATCAGGCCGGCGCTCAGTGCCAGGCCCAGCGATCCCACCAGCAGATTACGACGTAGTGCGGAAAAATTCATGACAAGCCCCTGTGTTTTCTTATGGAAGACGCTTAAGGAAAGTTGGCAAATTCGGGAATTGGACGACTGCGATATCCTGCCCTAAAGCAGCGTATGCGTCTCGCTGCAAATTCGCCTGCGGCGTGACTATATGATGGCGTTATTAGATTAGAAAATAATAAATTCTGTTTTTGATATGCAATTGACGAATAAGCGATGGGTCTTGAAAAGATCGCAGCCTGCGGCAGCTCCTACAAGGATCGGCGAACTT
>NZ_JBSVXD010000188.1:0-10507 GCF_054070755.1 Pseudomonas sp. SDO5591_S426
TCTTGAAAGATCGCAGCCTTCGGCAGCTCCTACAGGGGAGCGCGGATAATCAGTCTTCCAGTGCGCGAACCCGCTCGTGACGCTGCTGCTCGTCAGGCTGGGCAGACGATTGCAGGGTGAAATCGAATTCGATTTCGGCAAAGCGACCGCTGACACCATGAGCCGCCGCACGGGCCTGATCATCGCTGAAGGTGATCTTGGCGATCAGCTCGTCACGGGTGGCGTAGGCGAAATCGTCATGCAGGTACTTTTCACCATCCAGGTTGATCTGGGTGGTCAGGTGGCGATGATCCGGCGCGGAAATGAAGAAGTGTACGTGCGCCGGACGCTGACCGTGACGGCCCAGTTGATCGAGCAGTTGCTGGGTCGGACCGTCCGGCGGGCAGCCATAACCCGACGGCACGATGCTACGGAAACGGTAGCGGCCTTCGGCATCGGTGACGATGCGGCGGCGCAGGTTGAATTCCGACTGCGAGGCATCGAAGTACGAGTACGTGCCGCCAGTGTTGGCGTGCCAAACGTCCACCACGGCACCGGCCAGAGGTTCGCCAGCGGTGTTGAACACGCGACCTTGCATGAACAGGGTCACACCCGGATCAACGCCGTCATCGAGGCGCGCTTCGCCTTCGGACAGCGGCGCGCCGGCCACGTACAGCGGGCCTTCGATGGTGCGTGGCGTACCGCCGGATTTGCCGGCCTGTTCGTCTTCGGCGTCCATCAGCAGGTCGAGATAATGTTCCAGACCGAGCCCGGCCACCACCAGCCCGGCTTCCTGGCGCGCGCCCAGCACGTTGAGGTAGTTGACCGCTTTCCAGAATTCTTCCGGGGTCACCGCGAGGTCTTCGATGATGTTCACCGAGTCACGCAGGATGCGGTAGACCAGGGCCTTGGTGCGCGGATTGCCCTGATCGTTGAGCAGGCCGCTGGCCTCTTCGAGAAACTTTTGTACTTCAGCAGTGTGGGAAATCTTGACGTTCATTTTGGTAGGTTCCTCATCTTGTAATTATTAGCGTAGCGAGCTGAACAGGCTGGGCTCAGCGGTCATCGTCACGGATGGAAGAAGGATGCCGGCACATCGCGTCGATTTCGATGGCCATGTACGGAAACAGCGGCAGTTGCATCAGCAGGTCATGCAGTTCCTGAACGCTGTCGACATCGAACACGCTGTAATTGGCGTAATGCCCGGCGATGCGCCACAGGTGGCGCCACTTGCCCTGCTCTTGCAGGCGCTGGGCCAGGGCTTTTTCGTCAGCCTTCAATTTATTGGCCGCTTCAGGATTCATGTCAACCGGCAGGTTCACGGTCATTTTTACGTGGAACAGCATAATGCTCTCCTCAGGCTTGATGAATGGCAGTGGAAGTTTTGTCGCGGCGGAAAAACGCCAGGCGCTCTTCATCCAGGCTCAGGCCCAGACCCGGGGTTTTCGGCACGTGCAGTTCAAAATCGCGATACACCAGCGGTTCGCTGAGAATGTCTTCGGTCAGCAGCAGCGGGCCGAACAGCTCGGTGTCCCACGCCAGTTTGTTCAGGGTAACGAAGGCATGCGCCGAGGCCATCGTACCGAGGCCACCTTCGAGCATGGTGCCGCCGTACAGGGCGATACCGGCCGCTTCGGCGATGGAGGCGGTGCGCAACACGGCGCGCGGCCCACCGTTCTTGGCAATCTTCAGGGCGAACACCGAAGCCGCGCCTTCGCGCGCCAGGTTAAACGCATCTTCCACGCATTCGATGGATTCATCGGCCATGATCGGCGCCGGGCTCATGGCATTCAAGCGCGCCATGCCGGCGCGGTTGTTGCGCGAGATCGGCTGTTCGATCAGGTCGATGCCATTGGTGCCGAGAATGCGGCAGGCACGGATTGCGACGGCTTCGTCCCAGGCCTGATTGACGTCGACCCGCACGCTGGCGCGGTCGCCGAGGGCTTTCTTGATGGCGATGACGTGGGCCAGATCGCGATTGACCTCGCCGGCACCGATCTTTAGTTTGAAGATGCGATGGCGGCGCAGGTCGAGCATTTTTTCCGCTTCGGCGATGTCTTTTTCGGTGTCGCCGCTGGCCAGGGTCCAGGCCACCGGCAGCGCGTCACGTACGCGACCGCCGAGCAATTCGCTGACCGGCAGACCCAGGCGCTTGCCCTGGGCGTCGAGCAACGCGGTTTCGATACCGGATTTGGCGAAGGTGTTGCCACGGATGCTGCGCTCCAGGCGCAACATCGCCGCATTGACGTTGCCGCTGTCCTGGCCGATCAACAGCGGCGCGAAGTGCGTGTCGATGTTGGTCTTGATGCTGTCGGGGCTTTCGTTGCCGTAAGCCAGGCCACCGATGGTGGTGGACTCGCCGATGCCTTCGATGCCATCGGCGCACCGCACGCGAATGATCACCAGGGTCTGGTTCTGCATGGTGTGCATCGCCAGCTTGTGCGGGCGGATGGTCGGCAGATCGACGATGATCGTCTCGATCGATTCAATGGCAGTAGCAAGCATTTCGATACCCATCAGGTTCTTGGAGTTCTGGAATCGATTCTCGTACGGCTTTTTTCGCGACGCCAATATAGAATTGGTCTGACTTGATACCTTAAAGGTATGCAACCGATTGAAGTCTGGAGGCTCCATGGAACTGCGTCACCTGCGTTATTTCCAGGTATTGGCTCAAACCCTCAACTTCACCCGCGCCGCCGAACTGCTGCACATCGCCCAGCCACCGTTGAGCCGGCAGATCCAGCAACTGGAAGACGAACTCGGTGTGATGCTGCTGGAACGCGGGCGCCCGCTGAAGCTGACCGACGCCGGGCGGTTTTTCCATGAACACTCCACCGCCCTGCTCGAACAACTGAACAAGGTTTGCGACAACACGCGGCGCATTGGCCTGGGGGAAAAGACCTGGCTGGGCATCGGTTTTGCGCCATCGACGTTGTACGGCGTGCTGCCCGAGCTGATTCGTCGCTTACGCAGTGGCGAGCCGTTGGAGCTGGAGCTGGGGCTTTCGGAAATGACCACGTTGCAGCAGGTGCAGGCGCTGAAGGCCGGACGCATCGACATCGGCTTCGGGCGTATCCGCATCGACGATCCGGCCATCATCCAGACCGTATTGACCGAAGACCGCCTGGTCGCCGCCCTGCCCGCCGGCCACCCGCTGCTTGCCGGTCCCATCAGCCTGCGCGATCTCGCCAAAGAACCCTTTGTGCTGTACCCCGGCAATCCGCGACCGAGCTATGCCGACCACGTCATCGCACTGTTCGAATCTTATGGGGTGAGCATCCACGTCGCGCAATGGACCAACGAGCTGCAAACAGCAATCGGTCTGGTGGGAGCCGGGATCGGGGTTACGCTGGTGCCGGCCTCGGTGCAATTGCTGCACCGCGATGACATCGGCTTCACACCTTTACTGGAAGACAACGCGACCTCGCCGATCATTCTCAGTCGACGGGTGGGCGATGTGTCGCCGGGGTTGAACCATTGTTTGCGGATGATTGATGAGCTGTTGCCCCGAGGCTAGGATCAACCCGCAAATGCCCGGCGCCCTGCCTTCATTTCGGTACGCAACTCGCCGACAAAATCAGAGATTGCGCGCACGCTGGTCAGTTGCTCGGTCGAAACACCGTCGAGCAACAGCTTGACGTCTCCGGAAACGGGCTCGAAAACTTGGATGCGCAGCAACCCCAGGGTTTCCGTGCACTCGCAGGACAAGGGTTCAAAACCCGACTCCACAATGTTGCAAAGGACTGAAATGGGAAGCATGGCTGACGCCTCCGGCGGCAGTTGAGCGGATTGGATCCGTTTCAGCATAGATCCGCTTTGAAGATTTTGCGCCAGCAATAAATGTTAAATGCCTCTCACTTTGAACAGATTTTCAGTGGGCATTGTCCTTCCAGATCCAGTTCCAGACCCCCGGCAATTCAACCGGCTGAGCACTGTCACGCAACGTACGCGCCATCGCCGCCCGCTGCAGTTCGGCTGTGTCGTTGTAAAACGGCTGGTCGGCGGTTTTCACGCCGGTCGCCTGGGCGCTGTCGAGCAGGATTTGCAAGTACTCGCGGGTATGCCGGGCGGTGTAGCGATTGAGGTCGTGAAAGGTCACCACCACCGGGATCACGCCGTCCACCACCGGCAGCTCGCCGCGGGCGATACGCTCGCGCACTTCCGACATCGAACGCAGCATGTGCGAACGGCGTCGCGGGCTGGCGTTGAAGCCCCAGATTTTGCCGTCGTTGGCGCTCAGGTCAGTCAGCAATACATGCAGGCCATGCTGTTGATAGGCGGCGAAGGTGCGCTTGTCGTAGCTCCAGAATGGCGGGCGCATCAAGGTCGGCGGCGCACCGGTGATCGCGGCGATGTCGGCACAGCCATCGGTGAGCGCCTGCTCCAGTTCTTGCGCGTCCAGCGAGCGATGATTGGTGTGCGACGGCGTGGCCGTGTGGAAGGCCAGAATGTGCCCGGCATCGCGCTCGCGATGCATGACCGCGCGGCCGATCTCACTGTTACCGGCCCGAGTGGCGCGGGTCTGCACGAAGAACACCGCTTTGATGTCCGGTTGCAGCGGATTGATCGCCAGGCTATCGAGCACGGTTTCGGTCGGATTCCAGAAACTCGACGCGCTGGGACCGTCATCGAATGTCAGCAGAAAGCGGATCGGTGGTTGCGCGCGCAGCCGTTGTTCGGTTTGCGGCGTCATTTCGATGGGAGCAGCGATACAGCCCAGCAGACCGACCGCCATGGCGCACGCCAATAGAACCTTGAACACCTGTTTCATGTTTTGCCTTGGGCCAGACCGTTTTGGTCAACACGTCAAACGGCAAAATTCCTTCGCCCGTTCATCCTTCTTCGACCCGCAGGAAGCTGCGGGCCGAGGTTGGATAAGGGTACACAGTGTTTGGTTCCAGGGCTCGTTTACTGCGCCAGCGCCTGTTGGAATGAGCCATCGATGATCGGCGCGGTTGCCAGTTCCGTCGGCAGTGCCTTGACCTTGAACAGGAAGTCCGCGGTGCTCTGCAAATCCCTGGCGGCCTGCGCATCCACCGGGCCGACGGTCATGTGGGCCTGACGCAACCAATGGCGGGAAACGTTCTGGTCGAGATTGGCCTTCTTCGCCCACAGGTCGGCGTATTCGTCCGTGTTGTTATCCACCCAGGCCCGGGCCTTTTTCAGGCGCCCGAGAAAGTCGGCGATGGCTTCACGCTTGCTGTCGATGGACGGCGTCGATGCGGCGATGGCACTGAGGCCTGGCATCAGGTTTTTTGCGGTGAGAATCGGCCGGGCGCCGGAGAACAGGATCTGCTGGGAAATGTACGGTTCCCACACCGGGAAGGCGTCGATGCTGCCCTGAGGCAACGCGGCGGCGGCATCGATCGGCATCAGCTTGATGAAGTCGACGTAGTCTTCCGGCAGGTCGGCTTTTTCCAGGGCGCGCAAGGTCAGTTGCTGGCTCCAGGCGCCGGGCCAGTAGGCGACTTTCTTGCCCTTGAGATCAGCAATGGTCTTGACCGGCGAATCCTTGGGCACCAGCAACGCGATAGTTTCCGGGTTCTGCCGCGACACGCCGATCAGCTTGACCGGTGCCTGCTTGGCAGCGAGGAACAGAAAACCCGAATCGCCGAGAAAACCCAGGTCCAGCGCCCCGGTGTTCAAGGCTTCAGCCAGCGGCGCGGCGGCCTGGAAGTGCTTCCAGTCGACCGTGTACGGCGCGCCTTTGAGCACGCCCGACGCTTCGACCGAGGCGCGAATGTTGTAGTAGTTCTGGTCGCCGATATGCAGGACGACAGGCTCGGCGGCGTAGGCCATGGGCGCGGCAAACAGCGCGCTGGTCAACAGACCGCGCACGAATCGGGACAGGTTCATCGGGGGCTCCTTGAAGGTGATTGCGCTAGACCATAACGCTCTTACAAGGGGCTTTTTAAATTCGATTTACGCATAAGCTCATGACTCGCGACATGCAGTGTTGGCTAAGCAACAGCGACTCAACAGACTGTTTTCCGGGGTACAGCCCACCGCGCCTTCCACTTCGCTGCAAGCCTTGAAAACCCGCAAAACCGAGCACATGGCACAGAGCCTGCAATATTCCTTTTATGCAGGAAGCATTCGATGAAATTAATTTTTTGGAAATAAGAATCTCGCCGCCTTGCCCGGAGCCGCCCATGAAACCCACCTTCCGTTTTCCCACCGTCAGGTCTCTGCTTGGCGCCTGCGCCCTGGCCCTGAGCCTGCAACCCCTGGCCCAAGCGGTTGAAGCGCCGCCGGCAGAAGTGCATCTGGATTACGCCTACTATTCGCCGGTCAGCCTGGTGCTCAAGCATTTCGGCTTTCTGGAAAAGGCCCTGCCCCAAACCAAGGTCAGCTGGGTGCTGAGCCAGGGCAGTAACCGCTCGCTGGAATACCTCAACAGCGGCGGCGTGGATTTTGCGTCTTCCGCCAGTCTTGCGGCGGTACTCAGCCGCGCCAACGGCAGCCCGATCAAATCGGTTTACGTCTATAGCCGCGCCGAATGGACGGCGTTGGTGGTGCGCAAGGACTCACCGTACAAAACCGTAGCCGACCTCAAAGGCAAGAAAATCGCCGTCACCAAAGGCACCGATCCGTACCTGTTCACCCTGCGCAGCCTGCAACAGGCCGGCCTGAGCAAGGACGATGTGGAACTCGTGCACTTGCAGCACCCGGACGGTCGCACAGCATTGGAAAAAGGTGATGTCGACGCCTGGGCCGGACTCGATCCGCACATGGCCGCCAGCCAGGTCCAGGCCGGTTCGCGCCTGCTGTACCGCAACACCGGTTTCAACAGCTATGGCGTGGTCAGCGTCACCGACAGCTACGCCAAGGAACATCCGCAAACCATCGACACGGTGCTGAAGGCGTACGAACAAGCCCGGGAATGGGCGGTAAAAAATCCTGAAGAACTGGCGAAACTGCTCGCCACCGAATCCGGCCTGCCACTGGAAGTGGCCAAGCTGCAACTGTCGCGCACCGACCTGAGCAGCCCGCAACTGACGGCCAAGGATGTGATCGCCTCGAAAGCCGCCGCACCGATTCTGGTTTCCGAGGAATTGGTACGTCGGGGTGTGAACGTCGATCAGGTGATCGATCATTTGATCGACACCGGTTTCAAGGAAACCGTTGCTCGTCAGTAACAGCAAAAGATCGCAGCCTTCGGCAGCTCTTACAGGGAAACGCATATCCCAATGTAGGAGCTGCCGCAGGCTGCGATCTTTGATCTTGTCGTGACTGGAGTCCCTCATGACCAGCAAAAGCAAAAGCCTGCCCACGCACCTCGCATTGCCTGCACCGCGACGCCTGAGCGATACCTGGCGCCAGCGCCTCAAAGGCCTGGCGCTGCCCGTGCTGATCCTTCTGGTGCTGGAATTCGTCGTGCGCATCGGCTGGCTGCCGTCCTACCAGATGCCCGCCCCGAGCGAAATCGCCCTGACCCTCAAAGACCTCGCTGAAGGCGCGCTCTGGAAGCACATCAGCGCCAGCCTGTTGCGCGTACTGCTGGGCTTCGTCATCGGTGCAAGCCTGGCGCTGTTGTTCGCCGCGTGGGTCGGTTTGAGCCGTGAAGCCGAAGCCTGGCTGGAGCCGACGTTCGCCGGCCTGCGCTCGATCCCGAGCCTGGCCTGGGTGCCGCTGTTGCTGCTGTGGCTGGGCATCGACGAGACCTCGAAAATCGTCCTGATCGCCATCGGTGCGTTCTTCCCGGTGTACCTCAACGGCGTCGCGGCGATCCGCAACATCGACCGCAAACTGGTGGAGGTCGGGCAGATGTACGGGTTCAGTCGTCGCCGCTTGGTGCAACGGATTCTGCTGCCTGCCGCCCTGCCCGGCCTGTTCACCGGATTGCGCAGCGGCCTGAGCCTGGCCTGGATGTTTCTGGTGGCCGCCGAACTGATCGCCGCCACCAAAGGCCTGGGTTATCTGCTCAGCGACGGTCGCGAGACTTCACGCCCCGACATCGTGCTGGCCGCCATCATCGTCCTGGCGTTGCTGGGCAAACTCAGCGACGGCCTGCTCGCCAGCCTGGAGAAACGCTTCCTGGCCTGGCGCGACACGTTCAACGGCCAAAGCGCAGAGGATTGAGCCATGACCGAACACTTGCTGGAAATTCACGTCGAGCGCAAATCCTTCGCCGCCACGACCGTTCTGAACAACGTCCATTTACAGTTGAAGGCCCGAGAGGCCGTCAGCCTGCTCGGTCCCAGCGGTTGCGGCAAAAGCACCTTGTTGCGGATCGTCGCCGGGCTGGAAAAAGACTTCCAGGGCACCCTGCGCAGCCGCGCCGGTGAAGTGGCTTTTGTGTTTCAGGAACCACGGCTGATGCCTTGGCTGACGGTGGAACAGAACATCGGCTTCAGCGCCGACAACCATTACGACAAGGCCTGGGTCACGCAACTGATCGAGGAAGTCGGTCTCGGCGGATTTGCCCAGTCCCTGCCCAAGGCGCTTTCCGGCGGCATGGCGCAGCGGGTGGCCATCGCCCGCGGTCTCTACTCGCGGCCGCAAGTGCTGCTGCTCGACGAACCTTTCAGCGCGGTGGATGCCTTTACCCGCATGAAACTCCAGGACCTGCTGCTGCAACTGGCCGAGCGCCACGCCATCGCCCTGCTGCTGGTGACCCATGATGTCGATGAAGCGCTGTACCTCAGTGATCGCGTGCTGGTGATGGACAACCGGCCCAGCAGCATCCGTCAGGAATTGGCGGTGCAATTGGCACATCCCCGTGATCGACGCGACCCGCTGCTGGCGCAACTCAAGGCGTTGTCGTTGACCGAGTTGCAACGGGCGCACGTGATCTGAGGCAACTAGACTGAAAGCCTTGGCCGGAGGATTCAGTCGATGTGCGGAAGACTGTCGCAATACCGGGGTATTCACGATTTCGTGGCGGTGCTGAGCATTCCCGACGCGCTGATCAATCACGTCGGCGATCAGCCCCTGGCCCGCTACAACGCTGCGCCCACCACGCAACTTGCGCTGTTGCATCTGGAGGACGACGGCTTGCATGCCGATTCGCAGCGCTGGGGTTGGCGACCGCACTGGGCCAAGGATCGCGCCGCACCGATCAATGCGCGGGTCGAAAAAGTTGCCCACGGCCCATTCTTCCGCGCGATCTGGCCGCACCGCGCGATCTGTCCGGTCGATAACTGGTTCGAATGGGTCGATGCCGGAGACGGCACACGGCAACCCTGGCTGATTCGCCGGCGCGATCATGGGCCGGTGTTGTGTGCGGCGATCGGGCAATTCCCGATTGGAAGCGCTCCACCGAGGGACGACGACGGGTTTGTCATCATCACCGCCGACAGCGCGGGCGGCATGGTGGACATTCATGACCGACGACCGGTGGTGTTCTCGGCAGAATTGGCGCGGGAATGGCTGGACCCGGCGACCCCCAGGGAACGCGCCGAGCAAATGTTGCTTTTGCAGGGTGAAGACAGCGATGCATTCCACTGGCACAAGGTCACCAAAGCGGTTGGCAACGCGAGAAACCAAGGTGCGGAGTTAATTATAGAGGTGACCTGAAAGTGTCAATAACGACAGCGAAACAGGCATAACTAACGACATTACGTTGAAGATGACGTTATTCGCGTTACAACTACTGTTTCAGTCAATTAACACTTGTAGCGCATCGTCAACCGCCGGTCTGACTACCGAGTCGCATTGCATACATTTTTTGTCGCTGACGCTAGTATTCGCGCCGCATTTCCAGTTGCACCACCCAGTTGACCAAAGAGTCAATAACTAAGGAAATTCCATACAACAAGCCTTGCAGAGAACTAAATTGCGCGACGATTTTATAAATAATCAAGTCGTGAGTCTGGCGTGTGTTTATCTTACAAAGACAGAACACTACCAACTCGACTGCTTTATCGGGCAATACATAGAAACCCGTAACTTGCGTTCAATCCCCAATATCAACGCGGTCCTGAATTCGACCCTCGAAAGCTACCCGGGCATGCCTCCGGTGATGGTCAACGAGCTGAATGCCTGGATCGACAAGACGTTGGGTTTTCGAGCCTCTCATCCAGATTTCATGCCGCTGGACGACGCTTGAACCTTGGGCGGGGCCTTTCGGCAGAAGAACTGAACGAACCCGCCCATGCACCACTCTGAAGACAAGAGGCTCGCTGAGCCTCTTTCTTTTTCAGTCGTCTTATTTCTGCACTCTGTCTCTTCACGCCGTTTGCATCGCAGATTTCCCTGAATCCCCTAATCGACTACTGAGCCAATGTTCCGGCTCGCTTCAGGAGGAATACATGAGCGAACTCGTGCCCTATGCCGTGCATTACGTGTTTGACGGCGTGCGCCAGCATTTTTTCAAACTGGCGGTGAACTTCTCCGATGGCCAGGCCATTCATTCGGCCTCAGTCCATGCGCTTCCCTCAGGCAGCCACCAAATGTCGACACCCGCCAGCCTCGAAGCCGCGCGTGCAGATGCCTGCCAATTGGGAATCACCCAGATTCGCTGGAATGAGGCGGTTTGAACAGCTCCAAGAATCCCAGGAATACGCCATCCCTGTAGGAGCTGCCG
>NZ_JBSVXD010000189.1:0-10485 GCF_054070755.1 Pseudomonas sp. SDO5591_S426
GTGATTCCCTTGTAGGAGCTGCCGCAGGCTGCGATCTTTTGCTTTTTAGGCCGGAACAGCCTTGGCCTTCGCCTCCCTGTCCCAAACCCGATGCTGCCCGATCGCCGCAAAAAACGCCTTGAACAGCTTGGCATCCGTCCCGACGATCAACCCCGCATCCGCCTCCAGCTTCAACACATCCAGCAACTGCTTCGCCTCGCCATGCAGCGCTATCGCCTTCAAGTGTTTGTAAGCCTCCAGCAAATAATGCAGCGCCACGCCGTCAGTGCTCAGTGCCTTGATTGAGGCCGCGCCACCGGGCACGAACACCGCGTCGAATGCCACTGAAGGCAAGCCTTCCATGGACGCATCCACGGGCAACATCTTGCCGTCGGCGGTTTTCACCGGCGCCGAGGTTGGCCCCAGCAGTTTGGCGTGGGCGCCTTCGGCTTCCAGCGCTTTCTTCATCGCATCAATCGCCGCGCCATCCACGCCATTGGCTGCCAGGATCGCCACTTTGCGGGTCTTGATATCCGCGGGCAGCAAATTGGCCTGGCTTAAGGCCGGCGAGCGCTCCAGCGATATTTTCGGCACTTCGACCGTCCCGGCCGTCGGCGCTGGCAACCCGAGGTTTTGCGCCACCCGCTTGGCCAGTTCCAGATCGATATTGGCGAGGATTTCATTGACCTGCCTTGCACGGATGAACTCGCGTTCGACTTTACCCAGTTCAAAGCTGTAGGCCGAAATGATGTGTTCCTGCTCGTGCTTGCTCATGCTGTGGAAAAACAGCCGTGCCTGGGAAAAATGGTCGCTGAAAGACTCGCTGCGTTGGCGGATTTTGTTGGCGTCGATACGCTCCGGATAACTCTCGAAGCCGCCATCCTGTGCAGCGGGTGGCGTCTCTTTCGGCCAGCCGCCATCGATGGAATTCGGCTCGTAAGATGCGCGGCCCTTGTCGATGACGGTGCGATGCAACGCATCCCGCTGACCGCTATGGAACGGAGCAATGGGCCGGTTGATCGGGATCTCGTGAAAATTCGGTCCGCCGAGTCGGCTGATTTGCGTGTCGGTGTAGGAAAACAGCCGACCTTGCAGCAACGGGTCGTTAGAGAAATCGATGCCCGGCACCACATGCCCGGGGCAGAACGCGACCTGTTCGGTCTCGGCAAAGAAGTTGTCCGGGTTGCGATTGAGCACCATTTTGCCCAGCGGCGTAATCGGTACGAGTTCCTCAGGAATGAGTTTGGTGGGGTCGAGGATGTCGAAATCGAAGGCGTGTTCGTTTTCCTCCTCGATAACCTGCACACCCAGCTCCCATTCCGGGTAGTCCCCCATCTCAATGGCTTCCCACAGATCGCGACGGTGGTAGTCGGTATCTTTACCCGCGAGCTTTTGCGCTTCGTCCCACACCAATGAGCAAACCCCGGCAGTGGGGCGCCAGTGGAATTTCACAAAGCGAGATTTACCCTCGGCATTGATCATGCGAAAGCTGTGCACACCGAAGCCCTGCATGCTGCGCAGGCTTTTGGGGATTGCCCGGTCGGACATCGCCCAGATGACCATGTGCGCCGATTCAGGTTGCAGTGAAACAAAGTCCCAGAAGGTGTCGTGGGCCGAACCCCCGGTAGGCATTTCGTTGTGCGGCTCGGGTTTGACCGCGTGTACGAAGTCCGGAAACTTGATGGCGTCCTGAATGAAAAACACCGGCATGTTGTTGCCCACCAGGTCGTAGTTACCTTCCTCGGTGAAGAACTTCACCGCGAAACCTCTGACGTCTCGCACGGTATCGCCTGACCCACGAGGGCCTTGCACCGTAGAAAAGCGCACGAACACCGGTGTCTTCAGGCTTGGGTCTTGTAGGAAACCTGCCTTGGTTAGCACGCTGTGGTTCTCGTAGCTCTGGAAGTAACCATGGGCACCGACACCCCGGGCGTGGACGATGCGCTCGGGAATGCGCTCATGGTCAAAGTGCGTGATCTTTTCACGCATGATGAAGTCTTCGAGCAGCGACGGCCCGCGAGCCCCGGCCTTCAGCGTGTTCTGGTTGTCCGCCACCTTGACGCCTTGATTGGTGCGCAAGGCCTGGCCGGTGGCGTCGGAGCGGAATTTTTCCAGGCTATCGAGTTTGGCGTTGGTGTTGTTGCGGTCCAGGGTGTCGGTCCCGGCCAGTGCGCTCTTGGTGGCGGCAGGCTTCTTGGTGCTCATCAGGCATCTCTCCTCAGGCATTTTTTCGGGGTGCCTAATTAGTGACTGGTGGCGTTTTTAGCCGTTCCTTTTATCTGACCTTTGATCGCGTTATTGCCAAATGACTGGTCGAATGCGAAATAAATGCTAAGAACTGCTATACGGACAGGCTAAAATGCGCGCCCGGCTAACCGCTGATCCTTTTCTAACGCGCCCCACAAGGTTCGCTACGTGATCGAGTTTCAAAACGTCCATAAAACCTACCGCGTCGCCGGTAGGGATATCCCCGCCCTGCACCCGACCAATCTGACGATTGAGAACGGTCAGGTCTTTGGCCTGATCGGCCATTCCGGTGCGGGAAAAAGTACCCTGCTGCGTCTGATCAATCGCCTGGAAAACTCCAGCGGCGGCAAGATCATCGTCGACGGCGAAGAAGTCACCGCGCTCGACGCCAATGGTTTGCGCCGTTTCCGTCAGCAGGTCGGGATGATTTTCCAGCACTTCAACCTGCTGGCGTCCAAGACCGTGGCCGACAACGTCGCCATGCCGCTGACGCTGGCCGGTGAGCTGTCGCGCAGTGAAATCGATCAGCGCGTGGCCGAATTGCTGGCGCGGGTTGGCTTGTCCGATCACGCCAGGAAATACCCGGCGCAATTGTCCGGTGGCCAGAAGCAGCGTGTGGGCATCGCCCGCGCCCTGGCCACCAAGCCAAAAATCCTGCTGTGCGACGAAGCCACCAGCGCACTGGACCCGCAGACCACCGCGTCAGTCCTGCAATTGCTGGCCGAGATCAATCGCGAACTAAAACTGACCATCGTGCTGATCACCCATGAAATGGACGTGATCCGCCGAGTCTGCGATCAAGTTGGCGTGATGGACGCGGGCGTGATCGTCGAGCAAGGTCCGGTAGCAGATGTGTTCCTGCATCCGAAGCACGTAACCACCAAGCGCTTCGTGCAGGAAGACGAACAGATCGACGAAAGCGAGCAGCGCGACGACTTCGCTCATGTGCCGGGTCGCATTGTGCGTCTGACCTTCCAGGGCGAAGCGACCTACGCGCCGCTGCTGGGTACCGTCGCCCGCGAAACGGGTGTGGACTACAGCATCCTCGCCGGTCGTATCGATCGCATCAAAGACATTCCCTACGGGCAACTGACCCTGGCCGTGACCGGTGGTGATATGGAAGCGGCCTTCGCCCGCTTCACCGCAGCCGACGTCCACATGGAGGTGCTGCGTTAATGGAAGCCCTGACAAGTTTCTTCGCCAATATCGACTGGTTCGAAATCTGGCTGGCCACGGGCGACACCCTGCTGATGCTCGGCGGTTCGCTGTTATTCACCGTGCTGCTGGGCCTGCCGCTGGGCGTGTTGCTGTTCCTCTGCAGCCCGCGCCAGTTGCTGGAAGCCAAAGGCGTCTACGCGATGTTGTCGCTGGTGGTGAACATCCTGCGTTCGTTGCCGTTCATTATTCTGTTGATCGTGATGATTCCGTTCACGGTGTTGATCACCGGCACGTCCCTTGGCGTCGCTGGCGCGATCCCGCCGCTGGTGGTCGGTGCCACGCCGTTCTTCGCTCGACTGGTGGAAACCGCCCTGCGTGAAGTGGATCGCGGCATCATCGAAGCGACCCAGGCCATGGGCGCGACCACGCGGCAGATCATCACCAACGCCTTGCTGCCCGAAGCCCGTCCGGGCATCTACGCTGCGATTACGGTGACAGCCATTACGCTGGTGTCCTACACGGCGATGGCCGGTGTGGTCGGCGCGGGAGGCTTGGGTGACCTGGCCATCCGCTTCGGCTACCAACGTTTCCAGACCGACGTGATGGTGGTCACGGTGGTGTTGCTGCTGATACTGGTTCAAATACTGCAAACCGTCGGCGACAAACTGGTCGTCCACTTTTCCCGTAAGTAAGACCTGAGCCGGCCATTCGCTGGCAGGCGCCAAACGGGCGCCGCAAGCGGGTACCCACATGGAGTTAGCTGAATGAAGAAACTACTCGTCGCGTTCGCTGCCGTTGCAGCCTTTTCCGCCCACGCTGCCGACACCCTGACTGTCGCGGCGACCCCGGTTCCGCACGCGGAAATCCTCGAATTCGTTAAGCCGGCGCTGGCCAAAGAAGGCGTCGACCTGAAGGTCAAAGTCTTCACCGACTATATCCAGCCGAACGTGCAAGTCGCGGAAAAACGCCTGGACGCCAACTTCTTCCAGCACCAGCCGTACCTCGATGAGTTCAACAAGGCCAAAGGCACCAACCTGGTTTCCGTGGCTGGCGTGCATCTGGAACCGCTGGGCGCTTACTCCAGCAAATACAAAACCCTGGATGAGCTGCCAAGCACCGCCACCGTGGTTATCCCGAACGACGCCACCAACGGCGGCCGTGCGCTGTTGCTGCTGGCCAAGGCTGGCGTGATCAAGTTGGCGAATGCCAACAACATCCTGTCGACCGTCAAGGACATCACCGAGAACCCGAAAAACCTGAAGTTCCGTGAGCTGGAAGCCGCGACCATCCCGCGCGTGCTGACCCAGGTCGACCTGGCGCTGATCAACACCAACTACGCGCTGGAAGCCAAGCTCGATCCGGCCAAGGATGCTCTGGTCATCGAAGGCAGCGATTCGCCTTACGTGAACATTCTGGTGGCGCGTCCTGATGACAAGGACAGCGAAGCGATGAAGAAACTGGTTGCCGCGCTGCACAGCCCGGAAGTGAAAGCCTTCATTCTCGAGAAGTACAAAGGCGCGGTCGTGCCGGCGTTCTGATTGCGGATGAAACGAAAAAGGGGCGCATTCAATGCGCCCCTTTTTTTGCCCAAAAAAAAGGGCCTGGAGAGTGATCTCCAAGCCCTCAAAAGGTGAGAGGTGTCTAGTCCCTCGACCTGGTGAGCGGTGCTACAAGTGATGCGTCGGTTCAGGCTTTCAGCGGAACCAGACGCGGAGCAATCATGTTTTCCGGGCGCAGGATGTCGGCGAGCATGGCGTCGTCGAGCAAGCCTTCTTCGCGCACCAGTTCCAGCACGCCGCGGCCGCTTTCGAGCGCGATGCGGGCGATGCGGGTGGCGTTTTCGTAGCCGATGTACGGGTTCAGCGCGGTAACCAGGCCGATCGAGTGTTCGACCAGTTCACGGCAACGTTCTTCGTTGGCGGTGATACCGGTGATGCAGTGCTCGCGCAGCATGTCCATGGCGCGTTGCAGCAGACGGATCGAGTCGAAGATCTTGAAAGCGATCAGCGGCTCCATCACGTTCAGTTGCAGTTGGCCGCCTTCGGCCGCGATGGTCAGGGCCAGGTCGTTGCCGATGATCTGGAACGCCACCTGGTTTACGGCTTCCGGGATAACCGGGTTGACCTTGCCAGGCATGATCGAGCTGCCTGGCTGACGTGCCGGCAGATTGATTTCGTTGATGCCGGTGCGTGGGCCGCTGGACAGCAGACGCAGGTCGTTGCAGATCTTCGACAGCTTGACCGCGGTGCGCTTGAGCATGCCGGAGAACAGCACGAAGGCGCCCATGTCGGACGTGGCTTCGATCAAGTCGGCTGCCGGTACCAGCGGGTGACCGCTGATGGTCGCCAGGCGCTGAACGGCCAAGTGCTGGTAACGCGGGTCGGCGTTGATGCCGGTACCGATCGCGGTGCCGCCCAGGTTCACTTCGGTCAGCAGCTCAGGAGCCAGAGTCTTCAGGCGCGCCAGGTCTTCGCCCAGGGTAGTGGCGAAAGCACGGAATTCCTGGCCGAGGGTCATCGGCACGGCGTCTTGCAGTTGGGTACGGCCCATCTTCAGGACGTGGCTGAATTCTTCACCTTTGGCAGCGAACGACTGGATCAGGCTGTCGAGGCTGGCCAGCAGCGCGTCGTGACCCAGCAGCAGACCCAGGCGGATCGCCGTCGGGTAAGCGTCGTTGGTCGACTGCGCCATGTTCACATCGTTGTTCGGGTGCAGGTACTGGTATTCGCCTTTCTGGTGACCCATCGCTTCAAGAGCAATGTTGGCGATCACTTCGTTGGCGTTCATGTTGGTGGATGTACCAGCGCCACCTTGAATCATGTCCACCACGAACTCTTCGTGGAAGTCGCCGCGGATCAGTCGTGCACAGGCTTCGCTGATGGCAGCGTGCTTGGCTTCGCTCAGGTGACCCAGCTCGCGGTTGGCGTCAGCGGCGGCTTGTTTAACCATCGCCAGGCCGACTACCAGTTTCGGGTAATGCGAAATCGGAACGCCGGAGAGACGGAAGTTGTTCACCGCTCGCAGGGTCTGGATGCCGTAATACGCTTGAGCCGGTACTTCGAGTACGCCAAGCAGGTCTTTTTCTGTGCGGAATGATGCAGCGGAGGACATGATAGAAATCATCTCGATATGGACCCGGTCTGTGCCGGAACACTGCAAATGCTAGGCTCGTGGAGGATTTTGAGCCAATGCTGTTAAACACTGGCCTATGCATATTCGGCATAATGCCCGTGTGACGCCGAGTTGACGGCGAGCGTGTGACCTAAATTGGTGCGTGTCCGGGAGGACGTGATGAATCTGGAAAGCAAATGGCTGGAGGACTTTAGTGCCCTGGCCGCCACCCGCAGCTTCTCCCAGGCAGCGGAAAGACGCTTCGTAACGCAGCCGGCGTTCAGCCGGCGAATCCGCAGCCTCGAAGCGGCGTTGGGACTGACGCTGGTCAATCGCTCGCGCACGCCAGTCGAACTGACGGCGGCGGGGCAATTGTTTCTGGTGACCGCGCGCACCGTGGTCGAACAACTCGGTGAAGTGCTGCGCCATCTGCATCATCTGGAGGGCGGGCAGGGCGAAGTGATGCAGGTCGCGGCTGCTCACTCGCTGGCGCTAGGTTTTTTCCCACGCTGGATCGCGCAGTTGCGCAACGAAGGCTTGAACATTGCCACGCGGCTGGTGGCGACCAACGTCGGCGACGCGGTGCATGCGCTTCGTGAAGGCGGCTGCGATTTGATGCTCGCGTTCTATGACCCGGATGCGGCGATGCAGATGGACCCGGAAATTTTCCCTTCGCTGCACTTGGGGCACACCGAAATGTTGCCGGTGTGTGCGGCGGACGCCGACGGCAAGCCGTTGTTCGATCTGGAGGGCGAGGCCAGCGTGCCGCTGCTGGCCTACAGCGCCGGCGCGTTTCTCGGGCGCTCGGTGAACGGCTTGCTGCGCCAGCGGGCGTTGCGGTTTACCACGGTGTACGAAACGGCCATGGCCGACAGCCTGAAAAGCATGGCGCTGGAAGGGTTGGGGATTGCCTGGGTGCCTCAGCTGAGCGTTCGTGCCGAACTGGCTCGCGGCGAGTTGGTGGTGTGCGGCGGGCCACAATGGCATGTGCCGCTGGAGATTCGTTTGTATCGCTGTGCCTTGGTGCGCAAAGCGAATGTGCGCCTGTTGTGGCGCAAGCTCGAAGGCGGCGCTGCACAGGCTTCCTGAAAAGATCGCAGCCTGCGGCAGCTACATGTTGAAATGCGTTCCCCTGTAGGAGCTGCCGAAGGCTGCGATCTTTTGATCTTTTTGGCTGACCTTCAGGTCAATAAAACCGGGCCTTTGGCTCATTTGACAGATGGTCGTTTCGGGGGCTGTTTATCTGCTTCATTGAGGTATACTGCGCGGCCTTCGGCCGGTTACGACTGGCCATAATTCGTACAATCAAGCCACGCACTCTGCGTGGCTTGTTGTTTTTTGATGCGCCTGCGGGCGCCCAGAGAGAAGAGGCACGACGATGAGTGCATTGGTTGGCGTGATCATGGGCTCCAAGTCCGATTGGTCCACCCTTAGCCACACCGCCGATATGCTGGAAAAGCTCGGCATCCCTTACGAGGTGAAAGTGGTTTCTGCCCACCGCACCCCGGACCTGCTGTTCCAGTACGCTGAAGAAGCGCAAGCGCGTGGCATCGAGGTGATCATCGCCGGTGCCGGCGGCGCAGCCCACTTGCCTGGCATGTGTGCGGCCAAGACTCACCTGCCGGTGCTGGGCGTGCCGGTGCAATCGGCAATGCTCTCGGGCGTCGATTCGCTGCTCTCCATCGTGCAGATGCCGGCGGGCATTCCGGTTGCCACCCTGGCCATCGGCAAGGCCGGCGCGATCAACGCCGCGCTGCTGTCGGCGAGTATCCTGGGCGCCAAGCACCCGCAGTTCCACGAAGTGCTGAAAACCTTCCGTGCTGAGCAGACAGACAGCGTCCTGGAAAATCCAGACCCACGCATCGCCTGAGGTTGTTGACGATGAAGATCGGTGTAATCGGTGGCGGCCAGTTGGGTCGCATGTTGGCGCTGGCGGGCACTCCGCTGGGCATGAACTTCGCTTTCCTCGACCCGGCGCCTGACGCGTGCGCGGCTGCATTGGGCGAACACCTGCGCGCCGATTACGGCGATCAGGACCACTTGCGTCAGTTGGCCGATGAAGTCGATCTGGTGACCTTCGAGTTCGAAAGCGTACCCGCCGAAACCGTGGCGTTCCTGTCGCAATTCGTGCCGGTCTATCCGAGCGCCGAAGCGCTGCGCATCGCCCGCGATCGCTGGTTCGAAAAGAGCATGTTCAAGGACCTGGGGATTCCAACCCCGGCGTTCGCCGATATCCAGTCCCAGGCCGACCTGGACACCGCCGTGGCTTCGATCGGTCTCCCGGCCGTGCTGAAAACCCGTACTTTGGGTTACGACGGCAAGGGTCAGAAAGTCCTGCGTACGCCTGAAGACGTGGTCGGCACGTTCGCCGAACTGGGCAGCGTGGCGTGCCTGCTGGAAGGCTTCGTGCCGTTCACTGGCGAAGTCTCGCTGATCGCCGTGCGCGCTCGCGATGGCGAAACCAAGTTCTACCCGCTGGTACACAACACCCACGACAGCGGCATCCTCAAGCTGTCCGTGGCCAGCACCGATCACCCGTTGCAAGCCTTGGCCGAAGACTATTCCAGCCGCGTGCTCAAGCAGCTGGATTACGTTGGCGTGATGGCGTTCGAGTTCTTTGAAGTCGACGGTGGCCTCAAGGCCAACGAAATCGCCCCGCGTGTGCACAACTCCGGGCACTGGACCACCGAAGGCGCCGAGTGCAGCCAGTTCGAAAACCACCTGCGGGCGGTTGCCGGTCTCCCGCTGGGTTCGACGGCCAAGGTCGGCGAGAGCGCGATGCTCAACTTCATCGGTAAAGTGCCGGACACCGACAGGGTTATTGCGATCGCCGACTGCCACCTGCACCACTACGGCAAGGCGTTCAAGGTCGGCCGCAAGGTCGGTCACGCCAACCTGCGTTGTGCAGATCGCGAAACGCTGGCTGCGCAGATCCTCAAGGTCGAAGCGCTGATCGCCGAGTAAACAGTTTCATGTGGCAGCGGCGGAACCATTGCGGTGCCGCCGTTCTCTCATGGCAGGATGCGAAAGTCTGACTAGGCTTTCGCATAGCCAAATCATTCAGAGGGAAATGCCATGGGAATCATCGGAACCATCTTTATCGGCTTGATCGTCGGCCTGCTCGCACGGTTCCTGAAACCGGGCGATGACAGCATGGGCTGGATCATGACCATCCTGCTCGGTATCGGCGGTTCGCTGGCGGCCACTTACGGCGGCCAGGCCTTGGGCATCTACCAGGCCGGTCAAGGCGCCGGGTTCATCGGTGCTCTGGTTGGTGCCGTGGTGTTGCTGGTGATCTACGGCCTGATCAAAAAGAACTGATTCAAGCGACAAAGTCCTCTCGGCTGCGCAGTCCGGGAGGGCTAGAATGCTCGGCGTTTTCCTTTCCTTGCCGAGCATTTTCATGCGCCGTCTTTTGCTGACTCTTTTATTTCTCGGTTCGGGCCTTGCCCATGCTGGCGAGCTGCCGGAAACCGATTGGCTCGAACTGATGCCCAAGTCCGACCAGAAAGCCCTCGAGGCCATGCCCGAAATCGACCACGACTCCCCCGAAGCCACTGGCACCTTTACCGAAAAGGGTGGCATGAAGCAGAGCAAGGGCTTGCCGGCGGTGATGTATTCGACCAAGACCGTGGCGTCGATGAACGACAAGAACATCCGTATCGGTGGCTATCCGGTGCCGCTGGAGTCCGACGCCAAGGGCAACAGCACGTTGTTTTTCCTCGTGCCATATCCGGGCGCGTGCATCCACGTGCCGCCACCGCCGCCCAATCAACTGGTGCTGGTGCGGTATCCGAAGGGCTTGAAACTCAATGATATCTACACGCCGCTGTGGGTTACCGGCACGTTGAAGGTCGAGAAGGTTAGCAATGATTTGGCGGATGCGGCGTATGCGCTGGATGCGGCGAAAGTCAGAGTGGTGAAAGAGTCGGATTTGTAATCGGTTCGGCAAACAGCAAAAAAGATCGCAGCCTTCGGCAGCTCCTACAG
>NZ_JBSVXD010000190.1:0-10459 GCF_054070755.1 Pseudomonas sp. SDO5591_S426
AGCGTCCTTGAGACCGCCATCGCGGGCAAGCCATGCTCCTACAAAAAGCCCGCAGTGATCAAATCCGATAAGTACTCTTGGTCATCACCTTGGCCATCAAGCTCATCCCGAACTTCACGGGCGCCGGAAAACGGAAACCACCGGCATCCAGTGCGCTTTCGGCATGCTGTTCTTCATCGATGCGCATCTGCTCAAGAATCGCCCGGGACTTTTCATCCTCGGCCGGCAGTTGTTCCAGGTGTTCGTTCAGGTGCTTGCAGACCTGATCTTCCGTCGCCGCGACAAACCCCAGGCTCACTTTGTCGCTGATCAGCCCCGCAACCGCGCCAATCCCGAACGACATGCCGTAGAACAGCGGGTTGAGAATGCTGGTGTGGCTGCCCAACTGATGGATGCGTTGCTCGCACCAGACCAGATGGTCGATTTCTTCTTCGGCGGCATGTTCCATGGCAGCGCGCACTTGCGGCAGCTTGGCGGTCAGGGCCTGACCCTGATATAGCGCCTGGGCGCAGACTTCACCGGTATGGTTGATGCGCATCAGACCGGCGACGTGGCGGGTGTCTTCGTCGCTCATTTTCACATCCGGCTGCACGATGGCGGGCGACGGACGGTACGGTTGGCCACTGAAAGGCAGCAAGGTACGCATCGCGGCATCGGCTTGCAGCAGAAGGCGGTCAATCGGCGAGTAGTGACGTTGGGTAGTCATGCTGACCTCCGGAGGAATCTCGGCGGCCAGTTTAACCCAATCGGCCGGGGAAGGTTTGCGCTGGGTCATTGTGTTGCAATTGTCATGACAATGCTGTGATACCCCAATGGGAGCGACGCTGCGCCGTTCCCATCGGGCTTGCTGCAATCAGCCCGGTGGCCAGTGCATCTGACGCTGACCCAGCACGTGCATATGAATGTGATAGACCGTCTGCCCACCTTCTTCATTGCAGTTCATGACAACGCGGAAGCCTTTTTCGCAACCCAGCTCCAGGGCCAGGCGCTGGGCAGTGAACAGAATGTGCCCGGCCAATGCCTTGTCGTCCTCAGTGAGGTCGTTGAGGGTGCGCACCGGTTTCTTTGGAATCACCAGGAAATGCACCGGTGCCTGTGGGGCGATGTCGTGGAAGGCCAGTACCTGGTCGTCCTCGTAGATGATCTTGGCCGGGATTTCCCGGTTGATGATCTTGGTGAACAGAGTATCCACAGCTGTTTTCTCCGTTGTTTGGGCTGGCCTGAGTGTACTCATGGGTTATTCCCGAGCCCAGCCTTTTACCTGTAAACAGTCAGCGCGGGCAGTGAGCCTTGATGACCATGCCAGTGATCGTCCGGATCAGCCAGCGTGAGCCGAACCGGGGCAGGGCGGCGAACCAGCGGTTGCGCCGTCCCGGAATAATGATCGCGCGATTTTTCTCCAGCGCGCGCACGGTGTAGAGCGCAACTTCTTCCGGGCTCATCAGCAAATTGCTGTTTGCCAGTTTGTCGTTGTTCAGCTGCGCAGTGCGGAAAAATGCGGTGCGGGTCGGACCGGGACAAAGCACTGAGACCTTGACCGCACACTTTTTCAGCTCGACGCGCAGGCCTTCGGAAAAGTGCAGCACATACGCCTTGCTCGCGTAATACGTGCTCATCCATGGGCCAGGATGGAACGCGGCGACCGAGGCAACGTTGAGAATCTGCCCGCCACCTTGCAGCGCCATGCTGTTCCCGATTGCATGGCACAGGCGTGTAAGGGCCAGAATGTTCACTTCGATCAGGTCTTGTTCGGTCATCCAGTCCTGAGCCAGGAACGGGCCACAGGTGCCAATGCCGGCGCAGTTCACCAGCAGATCGATCTGCCGGTCACCTTCTTCCAGTTCCAGCAGGAATCCGGACAGCCGCAGCGGTTCGCCCAGATCGCAGGCGCGGAATAACACTTCCACGCCAAACCGTTGAGTCAGTTCAATCGCAATACTTTCCAGCTGATCACGCTGTCGGGCCACCAGTATCAGGCTGCGGCCACGGCGGGCCAGCGCTTCGGCCATGGCCAGGCCAATGCCGCTGGAAGCGCCGGTGATCAGAGCGTAACGGGTCATGCAGTTCTCCATCGCAACAGCTCCACACCGCGACGCAGGTGTCGCGGGCGGGGAGCGCTGTTCATTCTTGCGCAGAGTCTACAGGGGGCTGGGCTTCTTCGGCTGCATCGTCGGCGGAATTTGCCGGTGATTCGGTCTCGACGTCGATTTCTTCGGTGGTCACCGAACCGCTCTGGTAGCTGCTTTCGAGAGTGTTTTCGTATTCGTCCTGAATGGCTGAGATCCCGCCCGCCAGTGCGCCGACGATCATCAGCGCGATCAACACCACCCACAACGACGACAACACCTTGACCGCCGTGCTATTGGGCGGTGGTGGCGCGCCGTAGCGGTTGGCGACGTTGGTGCCCGGCATCGCCAGCATCACCAATGGAAAGAAACTGCCTACGAACGGCACCAGGTTCAGCAGCCACAACCAGCCTGACCAGCCGATGTCATGCAAGCGCTGAACGCTAATCATGATGCTGACGATGAGAAACCCGAGGCAGAGGAAGAAGGCGAGGATGCCGCCGACGATCAGGCCGGCAGTCGAATCGGAGCTGACGAGGGCCAGGCCGACGAGGGCAAATACGGCGACGACTGCAATTGTAATCAGGCTCAACACCATCGACCACGCGAGAAAACGCAGGCGTCCGATACGTCCTTCGACACCGAAGGGCTTGAGCGTGGCGAATTCGGGCAGGCTTTCACCGACACGGGCTTGCGGCGGCGCGTAAGGGGATTCGGGTTCTGACGAGGTGGCCGCAGGGACGTGATGCTGAATGTCGGCCAGATTCAGTTCAACCGAGGTTTCGGATTCTATACGGGCGTCGATGCCCGTATTCTTCAGGGCTTGCAGATACGTCTGTGCATCGGCTTGTGACAGTTCGCGTTTGAGTGTGACCGGTTGACCGCTGAACAGACGTTCGACGGCGGCGACTTCGCTCTTGTACAGCGCGGCGAGATTGAGCTTGGCGGTGGAGAGATCAACACCCGGCAGCAGCGTGCCGTCGAAGACGATCTTGAAACGGTTTTCGCTCATTGCCGAGGCATCCTTGTCGCGAGTGTATGAATTCGGAGTGTAAGGCCAGCCTGGCGTGGCTGGCCCGGATTTTCAGCGTGGCCAGCGCTGATGCAGTTGTGCGGCCTGCTCGAGTGCCTTGCGGTATTCGGCGTCGAGGCGCGCCACCAGTTGATCGACGCTCGGCAAATCATCGATTTCGCCAACACCCTGACCCGCAGACCACACGGTTTTCCAGGCCTTGGCTTCATCGCTGATCGGCTTGAGCTTGGAGCCGAAATTGACCTCGCCCTTGTTTTGCAGCGCGGCCATGTCGAAACCGGCGGCCTCCAGGCTCTGGCGCATGAAGCTCGCCGGCACACCCGATACCGCTGGAGTATGGACGATGTCTGCGGCTCTGGCAGTCAGCAGCATCTCTTTATAGGCGTCAGGCGCATGACTTTCGGTGGTGCCGATAAATCGCGTACCGAAGTAGGCCAAATCCGCACCGAGCAATTGCGCGGCGAGGATTTCATGGCCGTGGTTCAGGCACCCGGCCAGCAACAGGGTCTTGTCGAAGAACTGCCGGATTTCAGCAATCAGCGAGAATGGACTCCAGGTCCCGGCATGCCCGCCAGCTCCCGCGGCGACGGCGATCAAACCATCCACGCCAGCTTCGGCGGCCTTCTCGGCATGGCGGCGAGTCGTCACGTCATGGAACACCAAGCCTCCGTAGCTGTGCACTGCGTCGACCAGTTCCTTCACTGCGCCGAGGCTGGTGATCACGATCGGCACTTTGTGCTCGATGCAAATCTCCAGGTCAGCTTGCAGCCGTGGATTGCTGTTGTGGACGATCAGGTTTACCGCGTACGGCGCGGGGTTTTCCAGCGTCGCCAACCCGGCCTCGATCTCTTCCAGCCAGGCCTTGAACCCGCTGCTCTCGCGTTGGTTCAGGGCCGGAAAACTGCCCACCACGCCATTGCGGCAGCAGGCGAGCACCAGTTGCGGATTGGAAATCAGGAACATCGGCGCCGCCACCACGGGCAGACGCAAACGTTGTTCGAGCAGAGCGGGCAGCGACATTGGAAGTACCCCGATGAGTTATGTTTCCTGGAGTTAGAACGGTCGAACGACGACCAGAATTACGATTGCCAGCAATATCAGAACCGGCACTTCATTGAACCAGCGAAAAAAGACATGGCTGCGGGTGTTCTCGCCACGGGCAAAACGTTTCACCTGTGCGCCGCACATGTGGTGGTAGCCGATCAGCAACACGACCAGGGTCAGTTTGGCGTGTATCCAGCCACCCTGGCTGAAGATGCCGGGATTGAGGTAGATGAGCCAACCGCCGAAGATCAGCGTGGCAATCATCGCCGGGCCCATGATGCCCCGGTACAGCTTGCGCTCCATGACGCTGAAGCGTTCCTTACTGATCGTGTCTTCACTTTGTGCGTGGTAAACGAACAGGCGCGGCAGGTAGAACAGGCCGGCAAACCAGCACACAACGCTGATGATGTGAAAAGCTTTGAGCCATAGATAAAGCATTTTTAGTTATTCCCAGGTTCACGGTAGCCGGGATAGTAGAGGCTTGAGCGTCCGCACGTCACCTTGCCGGTTGTCGCAGGACGATACGGGCCCTATTATCGACGGCTTTCCAGTGGGTTCGTTGAGGGCAGGTTTATGGTCAAGGTCGGTATCGTCGGCGGCACGGGTTACACCGGTGTCGAACTGCTGCGTCTGTTGGCGCAACATCCGCAAGCTGAAGTGGTTGTCATCACTTCCCGATCCGAGGCCGGCCTGGCCGTCGCCGACATGTACCCGAACCTGCGAGGCCACTACGACGGCCTGGCGTTCAGCGTTCCGGACATCAAGACCCTGGGCGCTTGCGACGTGGTGTTCTTCGCTACGCCACACGGTGTTGCGCATGCCTTGGCGGGTGAGTTGCTGGCGGCCGGGACCAAGGTCATCGACCTGTCGGCCGACTTCCGTCTGCAGGATGCTGATGAGTGGGCCAAGTGGTACGGCCAGCCGCACGGTGCGCCGGAGTTGCTGGACGAAGCGGTCTACGGCCTGCCGGAAGTCAATCGTGAACAAATCAAGAAAGCGCGCCTGATTGCTGTGCCGGGTTGCTATCCGACCGCTACGCAATTGGGTTTCCTGCCATTGCTCGAAGCGGGTCTGGCCGATGTTGCGCACCTGATCGCCGACTGCAAATCCGGGGTCAGCGGTGCTGGCCGTGGCGCTTCCGTAGGCTCGCTGTACGCCGAAACGTCGGAAAGCATGAAGGCCTATGCCGTCAAAGGGCACCGTCATTTGCCGGAAATCCGCCAAGGGCTGCGTCGTGCAGCAGGCAAGGACGTTGGCCTGACCTTCGTTCCGCACCTGACGCCGATGATCCGCGGGATTCACTCGACGCTCTACGCAACTGTCGTGGATCGCTCGGTGGATTTGCAGGCGCTGTTCGAAAAGCGTTATGCCAACGAACCGTTCGTCGACGTCATGCCTGCTGGCAGCCATCCGGAAACCCGCAGCGTGCGCGGTGCCAACGTTTGCCGTATCGCGGTGCATCGTCCGCAGGATGGTGATCTGGTGGTCGTATTGTCGGTGATCGACAATCTGGTCAAAGGCGCGTCCGGTCAGGCGGTACAGAACATGAACATCCTGTTCGGTCTGGACGAGCGTCTGGGTCTGTCCCATGCGGGCATGCTGCCGTAAGGCTTGATTGCGTACAGTGAAAAGGCCCGTTGAACGGGCCTTTTTGCATTTTGGGCTGGCGAATGGATTGGTTGATATACCATAACAATAGTTGACCGCTTTTCTAGGAGAAGCGGATAATGCGCGTCATCACGCAATATGACGGCGTAACGCCGGGAGATAGTCAGCATGAGCGTCGAATCCTTCACCCCCACGGCTTTGCAATTCACCCACGGTGCCGCGCACAAGGTGAAGAGCCTGGTCGATGAAGAGGGGAATGATCGCTTGAAGCTGCGCGTATTCGTTACGGGCGGCGGTTGTTCAGGTTTTCAGTACGGCTTCACTTTCGATGAGGAAGTGGCCGATGACGACACCATCGTCGAGCGCGAAGGTGTCAGTCTGGTAGTCGATCCGATGAGCTTCCAATACCTGGCAGGTGCCGAGGTGGATTACCAGGAAGGTCTTGAAGGTTCGCGTTTCGTCATCAAGAACCCGAACGCGACCACCACGTGTGGCTGTGGCTCTTCGTTCTCGATCTGATCAGCGCGCCAGTTTCATCAAAACGCCGCATGGCCTCACGGCCCTGCGGCGTTTTGCTGTCCGGGGTTTATGCGGGGTAGATGGCGCCCAATACGCGCAAACCGCGAGCGCCGGTGACACTTGGGCGATTGGCGGCGATGCCTTCGAGGCAGCAGTGGGCAAGCCACGCAAACGCCATGCCTTCGACCCAGTCCGGGTCTACTCCGTATGCGGAAGTACTGCTGACTTTCGCCTTCGGTAACAGGCTGGCCAGGCGATTCATCAGTGTCGAGTTGTGCGCGCCACCGCCGCAGACCAGCACTTCTTGAGTGTCTGTCTGGGCACTTTGCAGCGATTCGGTGATGGTCAGTGCAGTCAGCTCAAGCAGCGTTGCCTGTACATTCTCGGCGGGGAAGGCAGGCAATTGCGCGAGGTGCTGCATCAACCATGGCAAGTTGAACACTTCCCGGCCGGTGCTCTTCGGACCTTGGGACACGAAGAATGGATCGCTGAGCAGCGCCTTCAATAGAATCGGCTCGATCTTGCCACTAGCGGCCCATTGGCCGTCACGGTCGTAGTTGTCACCGCGTTGCTGGTGAATCCAGGCATCCAGCAACACATTGCCTGGTCCGCAATCGAAACCGGCGACTGGGTTGCCAGGCTCGATCAGGCTGAGATTGCTGAAGCCGCCGATGTTCAGTACGGCGCGGTTGCCAGCGCGTTCTTCAAACAGGGCTTCGTGGAAGGCTGGAACCAGCGGCGCGCCTTGGCCACCGGCAGCGACGTCGCGGCTGCGGAAGTCGCTGACCACGGTGATGCCAGTGAGCTCAGTCAGCAGGGCCGGGTTGCCGATCTGCACCGTGAAGCCGCGCGCGGGCTCATGGCGGATGGTCTGCCCGTGGCTGCCAATCGCGCGAATGTCTTCAGGTTTGAGCTGCTGTTGGGCAAGGAGGGCGTTAACGCCTTGTGCGGCCAGTTTCACCCAGTTCTGCTGGGCGATAGCGGAGCGGGCGATCTCGTCCGGACCGCTGGCGCACAAGCCAAGCAGTTCGGCGCGCAGGGATTCAGGCATAGGGATGTAATGCGTGGCGATCAGCCTGATCGCCGGTGCTTGCTCGATCAGCGCAATGTCCAGGCCATCAAGGCTGGTCCCGGACATCACACCTATATAGAGCGCCATGGCTTAACGTTTGCTCGAAGCCAGTTGCGTGGATTTCTCTTGATCCATGCGCGCCATCAGCGGCTGGCTCTGCGCGAGGAAGCGCGCACGTTCGGCTTTGGAGATCGGATCGGCCATTGCCACTTTCTGCCCCAACGGATCAACGTGCACGCCGTTGACCTGGAACTCATAGTGCAAGTGCGGGCCGGTCGACAGGCCAGTGGTACCGATGTAGCCGATCACCTGACCCTGCTTGACGTTGCTGCCAGTCTGGACGCCCTTGGCAAAGCCCTGCATGTGGCCGTACAGCGTGCGGTAAGTGTTGCCGTGCTGGATGATCACGGTGTTGCCGTAACCACCACGACGCCCGGCCAGCAATACTTTGCCATCGCCAGCTGCCTTGATCGGCGTACCGCGCGGGGCTGCGTAGTCGACGCCTTTGTGGGCGCGGATCTTGTTCAGGATCGGGTGCTTGCGACCCATGGAAAATTTCGAGCTGATACGGGCGAAGTCTACCGGGGTACGGATGAACGCCTTGCGCATGCTGTTGCCGTCAGCGGTGTAGTAGCTGCTGTTGCCTTGTTTGTTGGTGTAACGCACGGCGGTGTAGGTCTTGCCGCGGTTGGTAAAGCGCGCAGACAGGATCGGGCCATTGCCGACCGGTTTGCCATTGACCACTTTCTGCTCGTAGATCACATCGAATTCGTCACCCTGGCGAATGTCCTGGGCGAAATCGACGTCATAGCCAAAGACGCTGGCCATGTCCATGGTCAGGCTGTGGGACAGGCCGGCACGTGCGGCGGACTGCGACAGCGAACTGTTGATCACGCCGTGGACATAGGCGGAGCGCACGGTTGGCTTGGCGGTAATGCGATTGAACGTATAACCCTTGTCGTTCTTGCTCAGGGTGATAGTTTCGAGGTCGCTGACCTTGCTGTGCAGGCTGGTCAACTGGCCTTCGGGGTTCAATTCGAATTCAAGTTTCTGCCCGTGCTTGAGCTGGCTGAATTGCTTGGCTTGCTTGTCGCTGGCAAGCACTTCATGCACCGCCGTTGCCGGCAGACCCACCTTCTCGAACAGTGTGGAGAGAGTATCGCCCTTGGCGACTGTCACTTCCCTGTGGTTTGGCGCCTTCTTTTCTTCGGCGACCGGTGCAGGTTCGGTTTGAGCGGTTTCCTGGGTGTCTTCTGCGCTGTTATCGATCTGCGCGAAAGGAGAAGCTGCTGGCTCATTTGTGGCTTGGACGGCCTCAGCAGCGTCTTGTTCTTGTGTCAGTTGTTCAGCAGGGCTTTCCAGTTCAAGGCTCAGGGTTGTCTTTTTGGCTTCAACATCACTGGAAGGGAATACCAGAAGCGCCAGGCTCAGAAGCGCGGCAATACCGCTTGCTGCGAGCAGGTGGGTCTTCGGGTAAAGCGGTGGCGCTTTAGACGATTCTTTGGTCATAAGTAGTGTTTTGACTTTGAAAAAGATGAATTGGAAAAGATGAATGACATGATGAAGATGAAATAACTGTATAAAATATAACCAAATCATCTCTGAAGCAAGTCTACGGATGTTATGTCCGTGGTTTGGCGTCCGTGCGCCGGGCAAACCTTGTATTTGACGTGCGATCTTGTATGGTTGGTCCCCTTTGAATCTGAGCCTTGCGGGTCTGTTATGAAGTCGGTTGAAGAGCAGCTAGCGCTGATCAAACGTGGTGCAGAAGAACTGTTGGTCGAGTCCGAGCTGGTTGAAAAGCTCAAGCGCGGCCAGCCGCTGCGTATTAAGGCAGGCTTCGATCCGACCGCGCCGGATTTGCACCTGGGTCATACCGTGCTTATTAATAAGCTGCGCCAGTTCCAGGAGTTGGGTCATCAGGTGATCTTCCTGATTGGCGACTTCACCGGGATGATTGGCGATCCGAGCGGCAAGAGTGCGACTCGCCCTCCGCTGACCCGTGAGCAGGTTCTGGAAAACGCCGAGACCTACAAGACTCAGGTCTTCAAGATTCTTGATCCCGCGAAAACCGAAGTGGCCTTCAACTCCACCTGGATGGATCAGATGGGGCCGGCCGACTTCATTCGCCTGACTTCACAGTACACCGTGGCACGCATGCTTGAGCGTGATGACTTCGACAAGCGTTACACCACCAATCAGCCGATCGCCATTCACGAGTTCCTTTATCCGCTGGTCCAGGGTTACGACTCTGTTGCCTTGCGTGCTGATGTCGAGCTGGGCGGCACCGATCAGAAGTTCAACTTGCTGATGGGGCGTGAGCTGCAGCGTGGTTATGGCCAGGAAGCACAGTGCATTCTGACCATGCCATTGCTCGAAGGTCTGGATGGCGTGAAGAAGATGTCCAAGTCCTTGGGCAACTACGTGGGTATCCAGGAAGCGCCGGGCGTGATGTACGGCAAGCTGGTCTCCATTCCTGATGCGCTGATGTGGCGTTACTTCGAGTTGCTCAGCTTCCGTTCCATGGATGAGATCAATGCTTTCCGTACTGATGTAGAGGCGGGTGCCAATCCGCGTGACATCAAGATCAAACTGGCCGAAGAGATTGTTGCGCGTTTCCATGGTGAGGAGGCTGCGGCCAATGCTCATCGTGCGGCGGGTAACCGTATGAAGGATGGTGAGCTGCCGGATGATCTGCCTGAGATCGAGTTGACTGCTGCCGAGGACATGCCGATTGCTGCTGTCCTTAATAAGGCAGGCCTGGTGAAGAACTCTGCTGTGGCGCGGGATCTCCTCGGTTCCGGTGGTGTACGTATAGATGGTGAGGTCGTCGATCGCACCTTTATATACGCGCTGGGCGCGACTCACGTCTGCCAGGCCGGAAAGAAGGCATTTGCGCGTATTACGCTCAAATCCGAATAAACCTGAAATTAAGGGTTGACGGCGAATTTTAGAAGCCTATAATTCGCCCCACTTCCGGCGCAGTCGAAACGGAAAACTCCTTTGTAAACAACTAGTTACGAAGTTTTCGACAGCAAGTTGCTTCAGTTCATCGAAGCCAGAAGGAAGTTGAAAAAGAGGTGTTGACAGCAGCGTGTAACGCTGTAGAATTCGCCT
>NZ_JBSVXD010000191.1:0-10328 GCF_054070755.1 Pseudomonas sp. SDO5591_S426
TCATCGTCAAGATTAAATTCCGAAACCCCAATTGCGAAAGCAGTTGGGGTTTTGTCTTTATAGTAGAAGCATCAAGATTTCGCAGGCACGTCGTTACAGGCGGACCGGCACACCGAATTTCTTGACGACCATAGAGCGTTGGAACCACCTGATCCCATCCCGAACTCAGCAGTGAAACGATGCATCGCCGATGGTAGTGTGGGGTTTCCCCATGTGAGAGTAGGTCATCGTCAAGATTGAATTCCAAAACCCCTGTCTGCTAACGCAGACAGGGGTTTTGTCATTGTGGGGCTGTCAAAAGCCCCTAGAAGTAAAAAAGCCAGTCCCTGGGTTCAGGGACTGGCTTTTTTATGGACGCGTATTTACCCGATAGCGGCGAATTCAAGCTTTACGTAAACAGCTTGCACACATTGCTCATCGCATCATCGGCAAAACCCTGGACGAAATTCTTGAACCCCGGCAGCGCCTCGGCGCCGCCCTGAGCGGGTTCTGCAATGATGGTCCAGGTCGCCCGCGACTTGTCGGCATCCAGCGGCTCAACTCGCATCGCCGCCCACAAATTCGCTACGCCCAAAGTGTTATAGATCGTGGTCCAGGTCATGCTCAGCGTTTGATCGTCGCGGGAGTTGAGTTGCTCGACCACCAGGTTGCCGTCCTTGAAAAACTTCTTGCGCAGGGACGCCACTCCCTCGCCAGTCATTTCGATGTGCGACAGCGCCGGAATGAACCGGTCGAAACCGGAAAAATTACCGACAACGGCCCAGACCTCTGCGGCCTCTGCGGGGACTTCCACCGAGGACACGACGTGGCAGCCTTGCGGATTTTTAATCAGGGTATCGGGTTGTAGAGTGTTCATGGTTTTGCTCCGTGCTGGGTTGGGATGAATCAGATGAAATTGATTTCCTTGAGGTAGTCGCAGCCGCGCCGCAGCAGTGCCGGGGACTTTTCCGGATAGCGCGCGCCCATCTGCCTAACGCCGGCCTGGGCGTTGTCGTGACCAATCATCGAGATGTCGCCGATGTCTTCCTCGAAGCCATTGAGATAAAAACCGAGTACGCCAAACAGCGCGTTGTCGCTGTCGACCCGGTCGAGTTGCTGCTGCCAGTCGGCGACGCTGACCAGGGAGAACTCCCGCCCGGCTTCGCGAAAGGACGCCACATAGCTGTCCCAACTCAGTGGCTCGGGGTTGTGCAGGTTGAACACCGGTTTTTCCGGCTGATAACGGCTTGCATGGAAGGCGATGAAACGGGCGAGGAAATCCACCGGCATCAGGTCGAAATTCAGCGCGAACTCCGGTACTTGGCCGAGCTGGATCGAGCCCTTGAGCATCAACATCAAACGGTTCTTGTGCGGCTGGCACACACCCGTGAGGCTGTTGAAACTGATGTTGCCGGGGCGATAGAGATTGACCTGCACACCGCGTTGCCGTGCGCGTTCCAGGATTCGTTCGCCGACCCATTTGGACAGGTTGTAGCCGTTCTTGATGTAGATCGGCGGAGTCAGTGCGGCAGGCAGTTCAAGTACCCGGCCGTCGGCGGAAATCGTGCTGGACGCCGAGAGCGTCGAGACGAAGTTGAAGATCTTTTTACTGCGCCCTTCGCACAGCCGCAGGCATTCGAAAATCGGCTCGACGTTGTCCCGTGCCAGCGACTCGTAATCGAGGACGTGATTGACGTTGGCGGCGTTGTGCACCAGTGCGCCGAACTCTCGATCCAGTCGCTCGTAAACCTCGTCGGCCAACCCTAATTGCGGGTGCGTGATATCCGCTGCGTAGACCCGCACCCGACTCAGGTCCAGATGCTCCAGACGGTTCTCGCGCAACGCCTGTGCAAACCGCTCGACAGCCGATCGCCCATTGCCGTCGCGAACCAGGCAGGCGACTTCACTGGCGCCCCGCGCCAACAACGCTTCGACAATGTGCACACCGACAAAGCTGTTGGCGCCGGTAACGATCACTTTGTGCACATCGCCCATGCGGCTGATGGGCAACGCCTGCACATCCAGTGCGCGCGAGGCATCGGCCATCGCTTGTTCGCTCAATACTTCCTCGCTGCCGGAACCGCGCACCAGTGTTGCCAGTTTGGTGATGGTGGGCAGTTCGATGAAGCGGTTGATCGAAATGCTGCGACCGAACGCTTCGCGCAAACGCAGGAGCATGCGCGACAGCAGGATCGAGTGACCGCCCAGATTGAAGAAGCTTTCGTCGGTGGAAATATCGCTGGCCGGCAACTCCAGCAGCTCGGACCAGATCTCCAACAGCAGCGCTTCATCGGCGCTGGCGGGCAGGCGTCGGGTGGTGTTTTCGCTGACGCTGACCGGCAGTTCCAGCAATGACTTGCGATCGACCTTGCCATTGCTGGCGTACGGCATGCTCGGCAGTTCTGTCCACGCAACAGGCTGCATGTAGTCCGGCAGAAACTGCATGGCGTGTGCCTTCAGCGCATCACGAGCCGCGCCGGTCCGGTCTTCCTGAGGTTGGGCGAGGAAGGCCAGAATCCGCCGATGGTTGTCGATGACCACCGCCACCTGACGGTACAACTGGCTGTCACGCAGGCAGCGTTCGATCTCTTCCGGCTCGACCCGAAAACCGCGAATCTTCACCTGATTGTCGCGCCTTCCGCACAGTTCGATGCCTTCGCTCGTCCACCTCGCCATATCGCCGGTGCGATAGGCACGCAGTTTCTGGCCATCGGGCAAAGGCAGGTTCAGATAGCGTTCGGCGGTCTGCTGCGGGTTGTTCAGATAACCCAGGCACACGCCGGGACCTGCGATGTATAACTCACCGACCGTCTGCTCTGTCACCGGTTGCGAGCCCTCATCGAGAATCAGCACCTGACTGTTGGCGATCGGGTCGCCGAGTGTCCGGTTGTTATCGCCGGATTGCAGCCGTCGCGCGGTGATCAGCACCGTGGCTTCGGTCGGACCATAGAGGTTGTAGAGCTTGCCCTGGCGAGTCAGTTGCTGGATGACCCAAGGCTCGCAGACATCGCCGCCGGTCATTACGTGATCGAGGTTTTGCAGTTGTTCCAGCGGCAGAATGCTCAACAGCGCCGGTGGCAGAAAGGCATGGCTCAGTCGATGATGACGGATCAGCTCGACCAGTTGCAGCGGGTCGCGACGCTGGTCGTCGCTGGGTACGATCAGCTCGGCCCCCTGCAACAGGGTCGGGAAAATATCGATCAGCGACGAGTCGAAACTCAGCGAAGAAAACTGCAAAACCCGACTCTGATCGGTCAGCAGAACGTAGTCGGCGTACCACGCGCTGAAGTGGGCGAGATTGGCCTGGCTGAGCAACACGCCTTTGGGATGGCCGGTGGTGCCCGAGGTATAGAGCGCCATGCACGGCGCGGCGATGTCGGGGCGCTGGCGCATCAGCGGTAGAGCCGGATTCATCGCCTTAACGTCGATAGCGGTGATATCGAGGCCCGGCATTTCGGCTGCGAGCGGATGCTGCCCGTCATGCAGCAGCAACACCGCGCCGGCATTCGACAGGATGTACTGCTGACGTTGCAGCGGATGGCTCGGCTCCAGCGGCAGGTACACCGCCCCACTGCCCAGGATCGCCATAATCCCCGCATACAATGCGCTGCATTTTGGCAGGCAGATTCCCACCACCAACGGACCTTCATGCTGATCGAGCAAAGGCTGCAATCGTTGCTGGATTGCTCGGCTGAGAGCGTGCAGTTGGCGATAGTTGAAACTGGCGCCGGCAACGTTCAACGCCCGTCGCTCGCCACTCTGAACGAAGCGCTGTTCAAGTCGCTCGATCATCGGTACTTGAGCGAGTTCCAGCAGCCGTGGTTCAACCGTCGCATTGCGGCGATGAACGAACGCCAGGCATTCGAGAAACAGCAGGTTTTCAACCTTGTCGAAGTGAGCGGGAGCGGTGGGTTCGCAGAGCTGAAAATACTCGGCATCCCGGGAGTAACGGCTGACCAGCAACGCCACGTGATCCACCAGTTCCGCGACAGCTCGCAGACGCAACGACTGACCGTAGCCCGAAGGTTCATCGGCGATCGGCACACGAGTGAGCAGCGTGGAGCCGACGGTGCAAAGCAGGTCCAGCGAGGGCAATCCAGATGCGCCCGACTGGCCGATGCCCAGTTGCAGTGTCAGGTGCGGCGCATCATTGAAAATCTGCACAGGCAGGCTGGCATCATTGATCACAAGATCCGCATGCTCCGGTGCTCGCTCATCAAGTGTCGTTATCCGTGTCAGTGCATGACCGTGTTGTTCGAGTTCCAGCGCCAGGTCGGTCAGGGCCTGGCTTTGTCCAGCGAGCAGAATGTCGAGACGTCTCATGACGGGTTCCTCGTCAAATCAGGTAGTCGCTCAAGGCGTTTTGCACGCACGGCGAATCGAGCAGCGAACTGCTGCGGAAAAACCGCACGATGTTGGCCACCAGCGGGTGATGCCGGTTGATCGGGAAGGCCAACCCGGACACTTCGTTCTTGAGGGCTTGGCGTACGGTGTCGCTGATCTGCAAGGCGTCGATCAGGCGAAAGTCGAAGGACTTCTGGATGTCGTTGGTCAGGTAGTGACCGATGAACACCGGCAGGATGTGCGCGATGCATTGGCGGTCGTCGTCGCTCGCGGTGTGCCAGTAGATGCGCACCATCCGCGACCAGAATCCGGAGTGCCGGCCTTCGTCGAGCAAGTGGTCGGCCATCAAGCCCTTGATCGATTGCTTGACCGTGTCGTCCTTGGCGAACGCCGCCACATCGCCGGTTACGGTGTTCTCGGCGATGGCCACGCAGATCAGCTCCACGGCGCTGCGCAGATGCTCCGGCGCCAGCGCAATGGCCGCCGGAATCGCTCGGCTCAACTCGATTTCGTCGGGCAACCCGATGGGCGTGATGCCGGTCATGGCGACGGTCTGCTGCATGAAGTCCATCGCCACCAGCGCGTGGTAATCCTCATCCACCACCACGGTCATCGCGTCGTAGCGACAGGCGAACGGGAACGTCACGGCGAAGCGATTCTTGGCGATGCTGCGGGCGGTCTTGTCGACGATCTCGGTTTCGAAAATCACCACGTCGTTGATGAATTTGTAGAGTGTCTGCACCAGAGCGAAGTCGCGCTGCTTCGGGCATTCGCGCAGAAACGTCTCACTGAGCACCAGCGGTTGCCGGCTCAAGGGATAGATCAGTTTTTCGTCGTTCTCCAGCATGCGACGCGGACGGGTGCGGATGGTGGCCCGGCTCTCCCAGGCGTCGGCGAACGACAGATAGTCGGCGGCGTTCATGCGTTCACCTCCGCCAGTGATTCGTTCATGCTCAGGCGCAGGCCGTCCCACAGAGCAATGCGGCTTTCCACGGCCGCGATGGCGCTGGCGTACACGTCTGCTTCGCGCTGCGGATCGCCATCGACCAGGCGGGCGAGGAGTTTTTCCGCGGCGGGGCCGTGGTCCTCAGAATCGACTTCGATGTGCCGTTCGAGGTAGTAGCGAAAGGTCGGGGCCTGTTCGATGCCGATTCCCCAGTCGTCGAGAATGCGCTGGAACATCTGCGGGATCACACTTTCGCGACCATGCAGGAACGCCGCAGCAACGCTGTGGCCCGGCGCATGCAACGCGATGTGCAGCGTATGGCGCACGAACCGTGCGGCTGCCGGGTCGACCTCGACACTTTGCAACGCCACGTCGTAGCTCACGCCTTCCTGTTGCAGCGCCACGAAGCGCTCGACGGCGGCGGTACTCGCGCCGACTTCACGCATCGCATCCAGGTACAGCTCGAAATGGCTATAGTGACCTTGGGCCGGACGGTCATCGGATTCTTCACCCAGCACGATTTCATTGATCAACCGTGCCGCCTGCGGGTCTCGCGGTGGCAGCCAGGGCAATTGCGTGCAGGTCAGCTCCTGCTGCAAACGCTTGGTTAGCGACATGAAGTCCCACACCGCAAACACATGACTTTCCATAAAGCGCTGCAACACCGAAAGCGAATGTATTTCGGCGAAAATCGGGTGTGCACTCAGTTCGGCTTTCTTTTGTTCAAGATGCTCTTTAGTTGTTTTCATTGGCGAACCTATAAGTCGTCTGGTGTGAAGGTGCGATCAATCGATTTGTGCTGTTTCAAGTTTTATGTTGGCGAGCGGGCGCCTCAATCGAATTGATTGTTTTAGTTGTTTTCGTGTCTCTGCTCTGCGGCTTCGCAGCCAGCATTCAATGGCGGCGTAGAAAAGCTAGTTCATAAATAAAGTGCTAGGCAAGTTATTTTATTTAATATTTTAAAGTTTAACTTTCTCGGGTGTGACAAGTTTCAATAAGACTTTCTGTTCAAGTTTTATTTGGACGTGGCTGCTCCTTCCGTCTTATATAAGTCAGAATTTAAGATAAAGAGTGAATGCCTCACTCGAAGCAACTTTCTTATTGAACTCGTTGACGTTATCTGAGGGGGTGGAAGTTGGCCGGGGTGACGCCGATTCTTCCGTTCCCGTGACAAGGCTCCTTCCGTAGGTTCTTGGTGCAGGGACTGCTCCGCGCTGGCGGTGCGTCGCCCGTTCATTGGTGTCGGCACCCCAACAGTGAGCGTAATTCAAGGCAGCCGCTATCACCGAAGCCAAGGGAATCGGGGAAGGCTGTAGAGGAGGGAAATTTGTAAGCGGATCGTGCGGTTTCAGGCGGTCCGGTTGTTGCGCAGCCGAGAGGGAGCAAGCTCCCTCATCACCGATTTACTTCGAGGTTTTTCGGCTCTGGGCTTCAGGGCTGTTGAGGTAACGGGTGATGACCTCGACTCCACGGTTGAGGTGATGTACGAGCAACTTCACCGACCCTTCGACATCCCGCTCTTCGGCGGCTCGCAACATGGCCCGGTGATCTTCCTGGGACAATTTGCCCAGGCCCATGGCCTCCAGGTTGAAGCGCAGGAAGCGCTCTTCCTCGTTCAACCCGTCTTCCACCAGATTCAGCAGACGTTTATTCGGTGCCTTGCAGTAAAGCGACATGTGAAAGAGGCGATTGAGCCGGCCGATTTCGCTGTAATCGTGCTCCGTTTCCAACGCGTCGATGTAGCTGGCAGCCTGTTCCAGATCCGCGATTTCAAGCAACGGGACCGACAGGCGCAAGGCTTCGGACTCCAACAGGATGCGCAGGGCGTAGGTTTCCGCCGCATCGCCCTGCACCAGCGGCGCGACCACCGCGCCTTTATGGGCAACCACGTTCAGCAACGCCTGGGCTTCGAGTTGGCGCAAGGCTTCGCGCACCGGCATGCGGCTGACACCGAAAAGATCGGCCAGGTCCTGCTGACGCAGGGCAATACCGCAAGGCAGGCGGCCATCGAGAATGGCCGAGCGCAGGGTTTGTTCGATCACCGAGCGTGCCAGGTGAGCGGGAATCGGGCCGTTAACCTTGATACTGCTGAGGGGGTTGGGCTTTTGTGTCACTACTGCGCACCCTGAATGACTGAGTTATTTTTTTGGATCCAACTGACACTAGTAACACCCTGACACCTTGTCAAACGCGCAACAGAGCGCTTTCCCTTCAGTCTAGCGCGCCGTTGTGATCTCACCGTGCCATTGTTTTTTGCCGGGCTAACCTACACCATCAGCTGACTTCCACCTGCCTACCCTGGATGCCTCGCATTGGCGGTACGTTTCCCCATCTCCCGGATGTTGCGCTGGCTGTGCGGCGCGTTGCTGCTGGCCGCCATGATGCTGGGCAGTGTGCTGGCCGATTGGGATTTTTCCCTGATCAGCCGTCGGGCGCAGGCATTGTACGGACCTTTGGGTGAAGGTCAGCAGCGCATTGATGATTGGCAACACTTGCTGGCGACCCAGAAGCAGGTCAGCGAGCTGGAACAACTCAACCGGGTCAACCGGTTCTTCAACCAGCGTGTGCGCTACGTCGAAGACATCGACCTGTGGCACCAGACCGATTATTGGGAAACCCCGATCGAAGCCTTGTGGAAAGGCGCCGGCGATTGCGAAGACTACGCTATCGCCAAGTACTTCAGCCTGCGTCACCTGGGTGTTGCCAGTGACAAGCTGCGCATTACTTACGTAAAGGCGTTGCGCCTGAACCGCGCGCACATGGTGCTGACCTACTACGCGACGCCGGACGCCATGCCGCTGGTGCTCGACAGCCTGATCGACGATATCCGCCCGGCCAGCCAACGTACGGATCTGCTGCCGGTCTACTCTTTCAATGCAGAGGGGTTGTGGTTGCCGGGTGCGAAGGGCAATCAGAAGGTCGGTGACACCAAGCGCCTGTCCCGGTGGCAGGATGTGCTGAAGAAAATGCAGGCCGAAGGATTCCCGGTCGAGACGACTCACTAGGAGCACGCCCACAGATGTCATTGTTCAAACAGCTGTTGATCGCTATCTGTCTGTTCCTGGTCGTCGCCTTCACCGGCAGCTTCATGGTCAGCCTCGAGAGCTCGCGTACCCAATACGTCAACCAGTTGCGCTCCCACGCCCAGGACGCGGCGACGGCGCTGGCGCTGTCCCTGACGCCGAATATCGACGACCCGGCGATGACCGAGTTGCTGGTCAGCTCGATCTTCGACAGCGGTTACTACGCGAGCATCCGCGTGGTCGATCTGTCCAACGACAAGACACTGGTGGAGCGCAGCGGCATCCCGGCCGATACCCGCGTGCCGGACTGGTTCGTCAAACTGATCGGCCTGGAGCCCGCTGGCGGCGATGCGATCGTCAGCCGTGGCTGGGAGCAGGCGGCACGGGTCGAGGTGGTCAGCCACCCGATGTTTGCCCTGGCCAAGCTGTGGCAGAGCGCCTTGGGCAGTCTCGTCTGGTTGCTGATCTGCGGTGTGGTCAGCGCGATATTGGGCGCGCTGTTGTTGCGTCGGCAATTGAAACCGCTCGATTACATGGTTCAGCAGTCCCACGCCATTGCCCGTCGTGAGTTTCTCAGCCTGCCGCAACTGCCGCGCACGCCGGAATTGCGGCGCGTGGTGCAGGCCATGAATCAGATGGTCGAGAAGCTCAAGGCGCTGTTTCAGGAACAGGCCGAGCGCAGTGAAAAACTGCGGGTTGAGTCCTATCAGGACAACCTGACCGGTTTGGCCAACCGACGTTATTTCGAGATGCAATTGCACACGCGGGTGAGCAACCCCGAGCAGGCCAGCTCCGGTTATTTGCTGTTGCTGCGGGTGCAGGATCTGGCGGGCCTTAACCAGCGTTTGGGCGGTCAACGTACAGATGAGTTCTTGCAGGCAGTCGGCGAGCAGCTGTCTCGAGAGTGCGCTCGGTACCCGGAAACCCTGAACCTGGTCACACGGATTCGAGGTGGCGAATTTGCCGTGCTGGCGCCGGGGCTGGTGCGCGAAGAAGCGTTGCAACTGGCGCAGCACCTCGACAGTGCTATGGCCAGCCTGCATGCAACCGGCGCGACGGACGTGGCCTCGGTTGCCGCGATCGGGCTGGCGCCGTTCGTGTATGGCGACACCCCGCAAGCCGTGCTCGCACTGGCGGATCAGGCGCTGGCGCAGGCTGAGGGGCAGACCGATTCGAACTGGGTTTGCCTCGATCACCGCGCCTTGGCCGGTGTCGGCGACGATCACCATGCCTGGCACAACTTGCTGGATCAGGCGCTGAATCAGCGGCGGTTCATCCTGTTTTTCCAGCCGGTCGTGGCCAGTCAGGATCCGCAACTGGTGCTGCATTACAAAGTGCTTTCACGGCTGATCGACGACCAGGGTCAGAGCATTCCGGCCGGGCGCTTCCTGCCGTGGCTGGAGCGGTTCGACTGGACGGCGCGGCTGGATCGCCTGATGTTGGAGCTGGTGCTGGAGCAGATGGCCGACCACGAATCGTCCCTGGCGCTGAACCTGTCTTCGGCAACCCTGGAAGACCCGCAGGCGTTGAATACGGTTTTTGAATTGCTGCGCTCGCACTCCAATCTTGGATCGAGGCTGACCCTGGAAATCGGCGAAGAACAACTGCCCGACCAAGCCGTGCTCGAAGACCTGACGCGACGATTGCGTGAGCTCGGGTTCTCCTTGAGCCTGCAACATTTTGGCGGTCGCTTCAGCATGATCGGCAACCTGGCACGGCTCGGGCTGGCGTACCTGAAGATCGATGGCAGCTACATCCGCGCGATCGATCAGGAGAGCGACAAGCGCTTGTTCATCGAAGCGGTTCAGCGTGCGGCCCACAGCATTGATCTGCCGCTGATTGCCGAGCGGGTCGAGACCGAGGGAGAGTTGGCGGTGATTCGCGAGATGGGGGTGTATGGGGTTCAGGGGCGGTTGGTGGGTGAGCCGAAGCCTTGGGGGTAGGGCTTTGGGTTTTTAGTTGCCTGTGAGGCCGTCATCGCGGGCAAGCCCGCTCCCACAGGTTTTGGTGTGATGCACAAATTCTACGACCACCGG
>NZ_JBSVXD010000192.1:0-10326 GCF_054070755.1 Pseudomonas sp. SDO5591_S426
AATGCATTTCAACTGTGGGAGCCAGCCTGCTGGCGATTGGGGTCGCCAAGAATCATCCAGTAAAAACTCGAATACTGGCCTTTCATCCAATTGTCATATTTCAGCCATAGAGTGTTCACACGGCCTGCTGATACTTGGCCCCGACTTAACACACCCTATCTGCTAGGAGTAAGGCATGAAACTGAAGCGTTTGATGGCGGCAATGACTTTTGTCGCTGCTGGCGTTGCGACTGCCAACGCGGTTGCCGCTGTTGACCCTGCTATCCCGAGCTACACCAAGACCACTGGTGTGTCGGGCAACCTGTCCAGCGTTGGTTCCGATACCCTGGCCAACCTCATGACCCTCTGGGCTGAGAACTACAAAAAAGAATACCCGAACGTAAACATCCAGATTCAGGCCGCTGGCTCCGCCACTGCGCCACCTGCGCTGACTGAAGGCACCTCCAACCTGGGCCCGATGAGCCGCAAGATGAAGGACACCGAACTGGCTGCCTTCGAGCAGAAGTACGGCTACAAGCCAACCGCTATCCCGGTTGCCGTGGACGCCCTGGCTGTGTTCGTACACAAGGACAACCCGATCCAGCACCTGACCATGGAACAAGTCGACGCGATCTTCTCGTCCACTCGTCTGTGCGGCGCTAAAACCGACGTGAAAACCTGGGGTGACCTGGGCGTGACCGGCGACCTGGCCAACAAGCCGGTTCAACTGTTCGGTCGTAACTCGGTATCCGGCACCTACGGCTACTTCAAGGAAGAAGCCCTGTGCAAAGGCGACTACAAGCCAAACGTGAACGAACAACCAGGTTCGGCTTCGGTCGTGCAGTCGATCAGCTCCTCGCTGAACGGCATCGGTTACTCGGGCATCGGCTACAAAACCGCTAGCGTGAAGACTGTGGCCCTGGCCAAGAAAGGCAGCCAGGACTTCATCGAAGACACCGAAGAAAACGCCCTGAACGGCAAGTATCCGCTGTCGCGTTTCCTCTACGTTTACGTCAACAAAGCCCCGAACAAGCCTCTGGCCCCGCTGGAAGCCGAGTTCGTGAAACTGGTTCTGTCGAAACAGGGCCAGGAAGTTGTAGTGAAAGACGGTTACATCCCACTGCCAGCCAAGGTTGCTGCAAAAGCACTGGCTGACCTGGGTCTGCAAGAAGGCGGCGCTGAAGTCGCAAAAAAGTAAAACCCTGATCCGGGGTTAGCCCCGGATCTGTAGGAGCTGTCGAGTGAAACGAGGCTGCGATCTTTTGATCTGGCTTCGAACGGCAAGATCAAAAGATCGCAGCCTCGGTTCCCTCGACAGCTCCTGCAACCCCCAAATTTTGCGCTCCGCTGCCGGTTCCACCGGGCGGCGGATTTGTTGCGTCACCGCACTGTCATCTTTCTGTCATACAGGATCGCTAGGGTGTGCGAATGAATGATCTGGCCAATTCCAACATGACTACTAATCCCCCCAAGCGAATTGACTTCAATACGCCTGAGTTGCAACGCAAGCGCCGCATCCGCGCGCTCAAGGATCGCTTCACTCGCTGGTACGTCCTCATCGGCGGCCTGGCGGTGCTGGCAGCCATCACACTGATCTTCTTCTTCCTCGCCTATGTCGTTGCGCCCCTGTTCCAGGGTGCCAGCCTGACGGCGAAAGATGCGATCACCCCAGCCTGGATGCAGGACGCCGGCAAGCCACTGATGATCTCGCTCGAAGAGCAGAACCAGGTGGCGATGCGAGTTTCCGACAAGGGCCAGGCATTGTTCTTCGATATCGACAGTGGCGCCGAACTCAAGCGCGTCGATCTGCCTGTTCCGGCCGGCACAACCGTGATCTCCATCGGTGAAGACCAGCCAGGTCATCCGCTGGTGGCCGTGGGCTTGTCCAACGGTCAGGCACTGGTGTTCCGTCACACCTACAAAGTCAGCTACCCGGACGGCAAGAAAACCATCTCGCCAGCCATCGAATATCCGTATGGCGAAACTCCGATTGCACTGAACGAATCCGGCGGCGCGCTGGAACACGTCAGCCTCAACGCCACCGATTCGACCCTGATGCTGGTCGGTTCCACCGGTTCGCAACTCAATGTTCTGTCGCTGACCAGCGAAGAAAACATGATGACCGGGGAAATCACCAACGAGCAGAAGCGTATCGACCTGCCGCAAATGAGCGAGCCGGTGAAGAACATCTTCGTCGACCCGCGTCAGCAGTGGTTGTACGTGATCAACGGTCGCGCCCAGGCCGACGTGTTCAGCTTGCGCGACAAGAGCCTCAACGGTCGCTACAAATTGCTGGAAAACGGCGAGGCTGAAATCACTGCCAGCACCCAACTGGTTGGCGGTATCTCGCTGATCCTGGGTGACTCCAAAGGTGGCCTGGCCCAGTGGTTCATGGCGCGCGACCCGGATGGCGAGCAACGCCTGAAGCAGATCCGTACTTTCCAGATGGGCACCACGCCAATCGTTGAAATCACTGCCGAAGAGCGCCGCAAGGGCTTCATTGCACTGGACGCCTCCGGCAAGCTCGGCGTATTCCACAGCACCGCGCACCGCACTTTGCTGGTTGATCCGGTGGTCGAAGGCCAAGGCATTTTCGGTCTGTCGCCACGGGCTAACCGCGTGATCGTGGAAGCCGGCGGCAAGCTGCACCCGCTGCTGCTCGACAACCCGCACCCGGAAGTGTCGTGGAGCGCGTTGTGGAGCAAGGTCTGGTACGAGAACTACGACGAGCCTAAATACGTCTGGCAATCGACAGCCGCCAACACCGATTTCGAACCCAAGCTGAGCCTGTCGCCGCTGACCTTCGGTACCCTGAAAGCCGCGTTCTACGCCATGCTGCTGGCCGCTCCACTGGCCGTTGCTGCCGCGATCTACACCGCGTACTTCATGGCGCCGGGCATGCGCCGCAAGGTCAAGCCAGTGATCGAGCTGATGGAAGCGATGCCGACGGTGATCCTCGGCTTCTTCGCCGGTCTGTTCCTCGCGCCGTATGTGGAAGGGCATTTGCCGGGCATCTTCAGCCTGTTGATGTTGCTGCCGATCGGCATTCTGGTGGCGGGTTTCGCCTTCAGTCGCCTGCCTGAATCGATCCGCCTCAGAGTGCCGGATGGTTGGGAAAGTGCGCTGCTGATTCCAGTGATCCTGTTCGTGGGCTGGCTCTCGCTGTACATGAGCCCGTTCATGGAGAACTGGTTCTTCGGCGGTGACATGCGCATGTGGATCTCCCACGACCTGGGCATCACTTACGACCAGCGCAACGCTCTGGTGGTTGGTCTGGCCATGGGCTTCGCGGTGATCCCGAACATCTACTCGATCGCCGAAGACGCCGTGTTCAGCGTGCCGCGTGGCCTGACCCTCGGCTCTCTGGCCCTCGGCGCCACGCCGTGGCAGACCATGACTCGCGTGGTGATCCTGACCGCCAGCCCGGGCATCTTCTCGGCGCTGATGATCGGCATGGGTCGTGCGGTCGGTGAAACCATGATCGTGTTGATGGCCACCGGTAACACCCCGGTCATGGAAATGAACCTGTTCGAAGGTCTGCGCACCCTGGCCGCCAACGTCGCGGTGGAAATGCCGGAGTCGGAAGTCGGCGGCAGCCACTACCGCGTGCTGTTCCTCTCGGCGCTGGTGTTGCTGTTGTTCACCTTCGTCATGAACACCCTCGCGGAACTGATTCGTCAGCGTCTGCGCAAGAAATACTCGTCGCTTTAAGAAAGGTAGAAGTCTGTGAAACAGAACTCCCTGAAAGGATGGTTCAAGAGCGGCGCCCCCGGCGTCTGGATCAGCGGTGGCGCGGTGTCCATCGCGGTCATCATGACCATTGGCCTGCTGGCAGTGATTGCCGTGCGTGGCCTGGGTCACTTCTGGCCGGCGGATCTGGTGCACGCCAGCTACGACGTGCCGGGCCAGGCTAATCACCTGGTGGTCGGCGAAATCGTACAGAAGGAAGAAGTGCCGCGTGCGCGTCTGAAGAGCGCCGGCCTGCCGGTGCCTGATGAAGGCCCGGAGTTCATGACCCGCGAGCTGATCAAGGTCGGCAACCGTGACCTGAACGGCAACGACTTCACCTGGATCGTCGGCGAGTGGCTGACCAACCAGAAGACCCCGGTCGAATTGATGGCGCTGGAGCGTCGCGAGTGGGGCAACTTTTACGGTTACCTGGTCAACGTCAAACAGGACGGCAAGGTCATCGCCGAGGGCGAAGCTGCCTGGCCAGAGCTGCAAGCGCGGATCAACCGCGTGAATCAGCTGGCCGCGCAACTCAAGACCCTGGAAAAGGTCGATATCGGTGCGATCAACGCCGGTCTCGAACGCATCCGTCTGCATAGTCGCAAACTGGAACTGGATGGCAAGCTCGACGCCGCCGCGCAAGCGGACATGGAATCCGAGCGCGCTGAATTGAACGCCCGTTATCAGGACATCGAAGCGCGACTGAGTGACCTGCACGCGCAGTTCAACCGCGATGCGTTGACCGCTCGCGACGCTAACGGCAAAGAGATCGAAATCGGTCTGGGCAAAGTGGTTCACGCCTACCAGCCGAACGCGATGAGCACCTTCACCAAGGTTGGTTTCTACTTCAGCAAGATCTGGGAGTTCCTCTCGGACGACCCGCGTGAAGCGAACACCGAAGGCGGGATTTTCCCGGCGATCTTCGGCACCGTGATGATGACGTTGATCATGGCGATGATCGTGACCCCGTTCGGCGTACTGGCCGCGGTGTACCTGCGTGAGTACGCCAAGCAGAACACCCTGACGCGGATCATCCGTATCGCGGTGAACAACCTCGCTGGCGTTCCGGCGATCGTTTACGGCGTGTTCGGTCTGGGCTTCTTCGTTTACGTACTCGGTGGTTCGGTCGACCGCTTGTTCTTCCCGGAAGCGTTGCCGGCGCCGACCTTCGGTACGCCGGGTCTGCTCTGGGCTTCGCTGACACTGGCGCTGCTGGCGGTGCCGGTGGTGATCGTGGCCACGGAAGAAGGTCTGGCACGTATCCCGCGTACCGTGCGTGAAGGCTCGTTGGCCCTCGGCGCGACCAAGGCTGAAACCTTGTGGAAGATTGTGATCCCGATGGCCAGCCCGGCGATGATGACCGGCATGATCCTCGCCGTGGCCCGTGCCGCCGGTGAAGTGGCGCCGCTGATGCTGGTGGGTGTGGTGAAACTGGCGCCGTCGCTGCCGGTGGATGGCAACTATCCGTACCTGCACCTGGACCAGAAAATCATGCACTTGGGCTTCCACATTTATGACGTCGGCTTCCAGAGCCCGAACGTTGAAGCCGCGCGACCGCTGGTGTACGCCACGGCGCTGCTGCTGGTGCTGGTGATCGCGACGTTGAACCTGTCGGCGGTGTACATCCGGAACCACCTGCGCGAGAAGTACAAGGCTTTGGACAGTTAAGACAAACCCTGTGGGAGCTGGCTTGCCAGCGATGGCATCACCGCGGTGCTACTGGCAGGCCGAGTCGCCTGAATCGCTGGCAAGCCAGCTCCCACAAGGATTGACGCAAGCCCACAGATTTTCAGTAACCCATTGGCAAAGCCAGTGGTTCAACGAACCGAATTTGTTAGCACAGGGAGCCTCCCATGCAGCACGAAACACATACCCACGGCATCAACATGTCTGCCCTGGGCCGCGACAAACAGAGCCTGAGCCTCGAGCAGGAAACCGTGGCCATCGAAGTGCCCGGCCTGAGCCTGTTCTATGGCGACAAGCAAGCGCTGTACGACGTCAGCATGAACATCCCGAAACAGCGCGTGACCGCCTTCATCGGCCCGTCCGGCTGCGGCAAGTCCACGCTGCTGCGGACCTTCAACCGCATGAACGACCTCGTTGACGGCTGCCGCGTCGAAGGCGAGATCAACCTGTACGGCAACAACATCTACCGCAAGGGCGAAGACGTGGCCGAGCTGCGTCGTCGCGTCGGCATGGTGTTCCAGAAGCCGAACCCGTTCCCGAAAACCATCTACGAGAACGTGGTCTACGGCCTGCGCATCCAGGGCATCAACAAGAAGCGCGTACTCGACGAAGCCGTTGAATGGGCACTGAAAGGCGCGGCACTGTGGGACGAAGTCAAAGACCGTCTGCACGAGTCGGCACTGGGCTTGTCCGGTGGTCAGCAGCAACGTCTGGTGATCGCTCGCACCATCGCCGTAGAGCCGGAAGTACTGCTGCTCGACGAACCGTGCTCGGCACTCGACCCGATCTCCACGCTGAAAGTCGAAGAGCTGATCTACGAACTGAAATCGAAATTCACCATCGTCATCGTGACCCACAACATGCAACAGGCCGCGCGGGTTTCCGACTACACGGCGTTCATGTACATGGGCAAACTGGTGGAGTTCGGCGACACCGATACCCTGTTCACCAATCCGGCGAAGAAGCAGACCGAAGACTACATCACCGGTCGCTACGGCTAGGAAGCTGTGGTTGTTCACTGAACTGACGCTGCGGCCCACCGCACCTTACCGGACGCTCCAAGGACGCCAACATGATTAGTAAAGAAGGCCTTACCCACCACATTTCCGCGCAGTTCAACGCCGAGCTTGAGGAAGTGCGCAGCCACCTCCTGGCCATGGGCGGACTGGTCGAGAAGCAGGTCAACGACGCGGTGACCGCGCTGATCGAGGCCGACTCCGGCCTGGCTCAGCAGGTGCGCGAGATCGACGATCAGATCAACCAGATGGAACGCAACATCGACGAAGAATGCCTGCGCATTCTGGCCCGTCGTCAGCCGGCAGCGTCCGACTTGCGCCTGATCATCAGCATTTCCAAGTCGGTGATCGATCTGGAGCGCATCGGTGACGAAGCGACCAAGATCGCCCGTCGCGCCATCCAGTTGTGCGAAGAAGGCGAAGCGCCGCGCGGGTACGTCGAGGTTCGTCACATCGGCGATCAGGTGCGCAACATGGTTCGCGATGCGCTGGACGCGTTTGCCCGCTTCGACGCCGACCTGGCGCTGTCGGTGGCGCAGTACGACAAGATCATCGACCGCGAATACAAGACCGCCCTGCGTGAGCTGGCGACCTACATGATGGAAGATCCACGCTCTATCTCGCGGGTCTTGAGCATTATCTGGGTGCTGCGTTCGCTGGAGCGCATCGGCGACCACGCGCGCAATATCTCGGAACTGGTGATTTACCTGGTGCGCGGCACCGACGTACGTCACTTGGGCCTCAAGCGCATGAAAGAAGAAGTTGAAGGAACAAGCGGCGAAACCGCTAATGTTCCGGGCAAAGCTGACGATAAGTAAGATTGCCCAAGTAAAGCGCCCGGCCTTTTGGCCGGGCGTTTTTATTTGCGGCCCACGAATTCGTAAAGCAGCACCCCGCGAACGAAAAGTCCGGCGTGACTGAAGGTTTTTGGCAATGTGCCATCAGCAAAGCGGTATGCTTGCCGGGATTTTTTAAAGGGGTTATGGATGAGTAAGGTCAGTGTTTTGGTCGTGGACGACGCCTCGTTCATTCGTGACCTGGTGAAGAAATGCCTGCGTAACTATTTCCCGGGCATGCGGATCGAAGACGCCGTCAACGGCAAAAAGGCTCAGGCCATGTTGGTCAAGGAAGCGTTCGACCTGGTTCTGTGCGACTGGGAAATGCCGGAAATGTCCGGGCTGGAACTGCTGACCTGGTGCCGCGAGCAAGACAACCTCAAAGGCATGCCGTTCGTGATGGTGACCAGCCGTGGCGACAAAGAGAACGTCGTGCAGGCGATCCAGGCCGGTGTCTCCGGTTACGTCAGCAAGCCGTTCACCAACGAGCAACTGATCACCAAGGTCAAGCAGGCGCTGCACAAGGTCGGCAAGCTCGACGCCTTGATCAACGTCGCGGCGACCAAAACCAGTTCGGCATTCGGCAACGATTCCCTGAGCGCTTTGACCGGCGGCAAGCCTGCCGTGGTTGCGGCGGCACCTGCTGCAGCACCGTCCCGCGGACTGCTCAACAGCCCACCGGTCAAGGCACCGGTGGCCGCTGCTGCAGCCGGAGGAGGACGTGGCCAGGGCCAATTGCGCCTGCCGAACGGCATCCAGCAATGCGTGATCAAGGCCCTGAGCCTCAAGGAAGCACTGCTGGTGGTCAAACGCGCGGACACCCTGCCGCAAGTCCTCGACAGTGCGGTGCTCGACCTGGAGCAGGGCGACAACGCCGAAACCGCGCGCCTCAACGGCTACCTGCACGCGATCGTCGCCCACGAACAGAAACCCGACAGCGAATGGCTGCAACTGACCTTCCGCTTCGTCGATCAGGACGCGCAGAAACTCGACTACATCTCCCGCCTGATTGCCCGTGGTACTGCGCAGAAGCACTTTATTCCGGGGGCTTAAGACTGCGTCGCCTGAAAGTCCGCTATCGCGAGCAGGCTCGCTCCCACAAGGATCACACTGAACCTGTGGGACCGAGTCCGTGTATCCGATCTTACGTACACTCGGCTTGATTTATATTGGTTCTGATATAGATTGCAGGGTAAGGTTTTGCGTTTTCTGCCATGCCTTGCAACACACCTCAGCGTCATAAATCGCTTTTGCCTATTACGCTTTTCCTCTCGGTAATGGGAGAAGTCGATGGCGAGACACAAGGACGTGGTGTTTGTCGGGAGTGCGCTCAAGGATCTGAGAGCGTTTCCGGTTGATGCGCGCAGGGCTGCGGGATTCCAGTTGGATCTTTTGCAACAGGGCGATGAGCCTTTTGACTGGCGGCCCATGAAAACAGTAGGGCGTGGGGTCAACGAAATCAGAATCACCGAGGAGTCGGGGGCGTTCCGCGTGTTCTATGTGGTCAACCGGCCCGAGGCAATCTACGTTTTGCACGCCATGCACAAGACCACTCGGAAAACCGAAGCTCGGGACATCGAACTGGCACGCGCCAGATATCAGGAAATAGGTTAATGCCATGAAGGATCATCAAAACCAATCTCTGCGTTTCTCGAGTGTTTGGAATGCACTGGAAGAGACTCCGCAGGAAGCGGCGAATATGCGTCTGCGGGCCAAACTGATGCGCACACTTTGCGCGACCATTCGAGCCTGGGAGCTTCCGCAGAAAGACGCGGCGAAGCGTCTGGAGATCACTCAGCCCAGGCTCAACGACATGCTTAATGGCAAGATCGACAAATTCTCTCTGGATGCGTTGGTCAATTTGTCAGCCGCCGCAAAGCTGGAAGTTGATATTTGCTTCCTCTCGACCCAGACACTTCAGTTGGCCTGACTCGTTCAATCCCGGCAGCTCACTTCCAAAGGTGATATCAATTCTGTAGGAGCGAGCCTGCTCCGGGCGGCGCTCCGACGAAGGGGCCGGAACGATCACCGCTCATCCCCCGCCCCGCCCATTTTGAAACATCTGTCGGCCACGCCGGTCCATTCCGACTGCTAGGCTAAATCCCAGGCCTTACTCGACAGAATCCTTCCCCATGTTCGCGCGCCTGCTGTTTTTCTGTGGTCTGTGCATGGCCTGCGCCTCGGCCATGGCCATGACGATCTACAAGTCCACCGATGCCAATGGCGTGGTCTCTTACAGTGACCGCCCCACAAAAGGCGCCAAGGTGTTCGTTTTTCGTGATCGGATGGTCGAGAACCTTGGGCGTCAGGTGTACTACGTGATCATGAAGAAGGACGGCGTGGACAGCGTGTACGTGCGCAACGACCTGTATGCGCCGGTAGAGATCGAATTGAGTTTCGCCGGCGTGAAGAACGTCAGCGGCGCACCGGGTCGGCCGATCCGGCGGGTGATACCGCTGCGCACCAGCATTCGTCTGGCGCAGCTCACGGCGAAACAAGCCACTAAGCCGCTGGCGTATATCCCCAAGCTCAAGTATTCGCTGGGCGACCCCTCAGGCACCGCCGTGGGCTACCGGTATCCGTTGCCCTGGCGTGGCGGCCCATTCCGGATCAGTCAGGGCGCCAATGGTCCCTACAGCCATTTCGGCCCCAAGAGCCGTTACGCCATAGACATTGCCATGCCTGAGGGCACGCCGATCATTGCCGCGCGGGGCGGGGTGGTGGTGAAAACCGAAAACAGCCAGGCTGGGCGTGGCACCGATGCATCCGGCAATTTCGTGCGGGTGCTGCACAATGACGGGACGATGGGTGTGTACCTGCACCTGAAGAAAGGCTCGGTCAGGGTTCGAGAGGGGCAAAAGGTGGCGGTGGGCAGTGCCTTGGCGCTGTCGGGCAATACTGGCAACAGCACCGGGCCGCACCTGCATTTCGTGGTGCAGCGCAATACGGGGATGGGGCTGGTGTCGATTCCTTATCGGTTCAATCAACCGGTGGGGGCACTGCCCAACTTTGCGTTGGGCAAGCAATAGAGGCTTGAAGCAAAAGATCGCAGCCTTCGGCAGCTCCTACAGGTTCATGTG
>NZ_JBSVXD010000193.1:0-10320 GCF_054070755.1 Pseudomonas sp. SDO5591_S426
TACAGAGGATCGCGTACATCTGTAGGAGCTGCGCAGGCTGCGATCTTTTTGTCAGCAACACCGCGTATTACATTTCCCACGCCCAAACCGCGCTTCCTGACGCTCGCGAAAAAACGCCTCATAGCTCATCACCGGCTCGTCCGGCTGGTTGATGGCCATCTGCGCGACGTAGTTGTCGTAATCCGGAACGCCCACCATCAAACGCGCGCTCTGGCTGAAGAATCGGGCGGCTTGCTGCAATTTGCGGAACATGGCGGTGCTCTCAATGAGGTTTCGACCAGGCGATGTAACACCACGGATGTATCTGCAATGTGTCGGCGCGCGGGCGGTTTGTATGTTCAAGTATCACGGCACCCGCGACCTTTTGGCGCATGACCGGTCGGCCATCGATTAAGCGCTAACGGGCAACAGTTTGTTAACATCCCTGCGCTTTTTTTCGTCTGATCAGTCAGGCACTGTGTTCCATCTGTCGCTACACAGGATGCTTTTTTTCATGAGTACGTTGTATTCCCGTCGCACGGTCCTGCAAGGCATGGGCTTGCTGAGCCTTGGCCTGCTCGCCGGCTGCGATGACAGCAGCAAGCTGTCGTTCAAGTACGGCAAGGACCTGAGCGACAAGATCCTGGGTCGTTCCTTCAAGCTCAAGGATACCGAGGGCGAAACCCGGATGCTGGGCAGCTATCAGGGCCTGATGCCGATGATTTTCTTCGGTTTCACCCAGTGCCCGGCGGTCTGCCCGACCACGCTGGCCCGCGCTGCCCAGGCGAAAAAACTGATGGGCCGCGATGGCGAGCGCCTGCAGGTGATCTTCATCACCCTCGACCCTGAGCGCGATACACCTGAATTGCTCGACAAATACGTCAAGGCCTTCGACCCGAGTTTCGAGGCGCTGTACGGCACGCTGGAAGAAACCGCCGCCACCGCCAAGGAGTTCGGCGTATTCTTCGAGAAGGTTCCGAGCGGCGACACTTACACCCTGTCCCACACCGCCACCAGTTTCGTGTTCGACTCCCGGGGCAACCTGCGCCTTGGCCTGTCCGCGTCCCTTACCGCTCAAGAGTGTGCAGAGGATTTGCTCACCGTCATGGAGGTCTGCTGATGACTTCGTTCTGCGCTTCACGTGTTAAACAAATAGCTTTGGGCCTGTCCCTGATTGGCATGGCGTGGCAGGTATCGGCGCAAACCCAGGTCAACGACGCCTGGGTCCGTGCGACCGTTGCCGGCCAGCCGTCGAGTGGCGCGTTCATGACCCTCAAGGCCGACACCGACAGCAAGCTGCTGAGCGTTGAGTCGCCGGTGGCCAAACTGGTACAGATTCACCAGTCGAGCATGAAAGACGATGTGATGAGCATGCAGCAGGTCGAGTCCGTCGCCCTGCCAGCCGGCAAGGCCGTGAACTTTGATCCCCATGGTTACCACATCATGCTCATGAACCTGACCGGGCAGATCAAGGAAGGCGACAAAGTGCCGCTGACCCTGACCGTGGAAAACGCCAAGGGCGAGAAAGAGACGATCAAGGTCGAGGCTCCAGCGCGTGCCCTCGACACCATGGATCACGGCAGCATGGACCACAGCAAGATGGACCACAGCAAAATGCAATGAGGGTCTGACGGCCTCCCCCACGAGGCCGTTCTCTGATGGGAGGTGCGTAACATGACGACGAACACCGAAACCGCCATTCTGGCCGGCGGCTGCTTCTGGGGCATGCAGGATCTGCTGCGACGCAAACCGGGCGTGATCTCCACGCGGGTCGGCTATTCCGGCGGCGATGTGCCCAATGCCACCTACCGCAACCATGGCACCCACGCCGAAGCGATCGAAATCGTCTTCGACCCGGCGCAGATCAGCTATCGGCAGATCCTCGAGTTTTTCTTCCAGATCCACGATCCAAGCACCCAAAATCGCCAGGGCAACGACGTTGGGACCAGCTATCGCTCGGCTATCTATTACCTCAGCGAAGAACAGAAACGCGTCGCCGAGGACACCGTCGCCGATGTAGACGCCTCCGATCTCTGGCCAGGCAAAGTGGTTACCGAGATCGAACCTGCCGGCCCGTTCTGGGAAGCGGAGCCTGAGCATCAGGATTATCTGGAACGGCTTCCTGAAGGCTATACCTGCCACTTCATTCGGCCAAACTGGCAGTTACCGAAACGCGGGTAATACCGCGAACACCTCCCCTGTAGGCGCTGTCGAGTGCAACGAGGCTGCGATCTCTTGATTTCAAGATCAAGATCAAGATCAACAGATCGCAGCCTTCGGCAGCTCCTACATTTGGACCGGGCGCATCGTCCAAAAGGTGACGCAGTTCGCCTTGTGCACTTTTGCGCATCACGATCCCGTTTGGCGAACTACGCTCAATCAACGGCGGGCAAAGTACTCGCCGGTTCAAATAAAAGGCCGATAAAAACAAGGACATTCAACCTTGAATATTTCAACCATTTGCTTCTTGGGGAGTTTGATGGTTTCGGCCGGGGCTTTTGCCAATGGAGTTATTCCTGTACTTGAACTGGACTTCACCCGGTCAGCCACGGAAACCCTGAAAAAAAGCGGGATCAACGACGCCTGCATCATCGTCGCCGCCAACCCTGCTGGTTTTACTTATTGCCGGGAAGGCTCGGCAACTCTCTGGAAGTATCAGGCGCTGGACCTGGAGCAACAGGAGACGTACCTCAAGAGTTCTTCGCTGACGTCCATGAATCAGGGACGCATCAGCATCGCCGAAATCGACAGCCCAGCCTGCGCAGAAGAACTCCCCCCGCCCTTGATTGACCCAGTCATCCTGCGCGCGTCAGCCATCGGCCTGATCGTGCTGTTCATCTTATTGGGGCTGCGCTACACCTACCGGGCAACCATGGACGGCTTCTTTACCCGTACCGTGTATTCGGGCACGCATTTGCAGCGCTCGACCGGTTCCCTGCACACCAGCCGTGCGACAACCAAAGCCTTGGGCGCTTTTACCCTCGCGGCTGCCGTGGCCTTCCTTTACTTTGGCTACACCGCGTTTTGAACAGGCCGGCCGCCGGTGATGGCGTCCGGCATTGCGCCAAAGGAAGTGAGCAACCGATCAGCAGAACCTCGGCAAAAATCTCGAACTCGCCCCCTGTGGCGCTCTCCAATGTGAAGACACTGGAGGTACGCACCATGAACAACGACCGTGTAAACCCTGCCGATAGAGAAAAACGCCGTGATGCCGAGCGTGCGGATGAAACCCTGCCCGCTTCCTCACCCTCGGACGATGAACCCGAGGCCGATGAATTGACCCGAAAGATCGACGAAATCGAGCGCAAGGTCGCCGACGGCAACTGAATCCCTAGCCACGGCTTTCCTGCAGCAAGTGATCCACCACTTGATACAGACACTGCTGCGGGTCCGCACCTTTGGCCATCGCGCGGGCATGGCAAGCCAATTGACGGCAGGCGCTGTTGCCGTCGAGCAACAGCGCCTCGGCCTGATCGAAAACTTGGGCTTCGCCGATACGTTGCGCGGTGGGCGTCAGCAGTGCGCGGGCCTGATCAATCCATTGCGCTGCGCTGATCACGCCATCGCGGGTATCGGTGACAAAGCGCCCCTGAAGTCCATGACGCTTGGCCTGCCAGCGGTTTTCCGCCAGCAGCCAGCGTGTCGTGGCGTCATAGCCGACACCCGGATTTTCGCGGGCAATGGCGAAGGCCGTGATCACCCGGAACAGACTGGCCAGTAGTAGCGTATCGGCAAGGCGAGGACAGGCATCGGTCATGCGCAATTCGAGAGTCGGGTAGCGACTGGCAGGCCGCAGCCCCCACCAACCATTGCCGTCCTTTTCAATCACGCCAACGTCGCGCAACACCGTCAGGTAGCGCTGATATTCGTCTTCGTTTGCAAAGTATTCGGGGACGCCCATGCGTGGCCAGCCGTCGCAGACAACCTGGCGATAGCTCATGAACCCACTCTGGGCACCCTCCCAGAATGGCGAGGAACAACTGAGCAAAAGCAGCAGCGGCAGCCAGGGCGCCACTTCGTTCATCACGGCAATACGGTCGATGCCAGGTGGAATTTCCACGTGCACGTGCAGGCCGCAAAGGACACTGCGTTGCGCCACAGACTGGTATTCGGCAAACAGCTGTTCAAAGTGCGGCAAGGCTGTGGCGCGCTGATCACGCCAGTGCGCCAGTGGATGCGTGCCGGCGCAAAGCAAACCCGAATCGTGCAATGCCAGCGTGTGGTTCAACCGCGAACGAACACCGCCAAGAAATTCGGCGGATTCCTCTGTCGCGGAGAACACCGGCGAGGCGACTTCGATCTGGCCCTGGAACATTTCATAGGCGAACCCCGGGCCGACAGCCTCGCGGCAATCGCGCAGCAGATCGGCGTCCGGTTGCGCGAGCAATTGCCGGGTTGTCAGGTCCGTCAGGAAGTATTCCTCTTCAATGCCGAATCTGGGTGCCATGTTCATGAGGGGCGCCCGTCAGTGCCGCCGGGTTACGGTGAGCGCCACCACTGCAATCCGCTCGACACATTCATATCCGGGCTTGAGCAACTCTTCGCCGAACACGTCAGGGTCCAGCTCGCGGTAGGTCCAGCCGAAGGCATCGCCGGTCAACATTGGCAGCACGGCGTCGAGAAAAGGGTCCTGCCCCGCCACCATCGCCACACCGGTGTACAGCACCAGGCTGCCGCCGCTGTCCAGGCGCGGCAACGACTCGCGCACGATGCGCAGCGATAACGCTTCGCCCAACGCACCTCCGCCGTGGCGGTAGGCTCGCTGTTGGCCATCGTTCATATAAGGAGGATTGGCGATGATCAGATCGAACTGGCCCTCGACGCTGCCGAGGATATCGCTGTGGTAGACGGTGACGTTGTTGGCACCGGCCAGCTCGGCATTCACCGCTGACAGTCGCAGTGCCTTCGGGTTGATATCCACCGCCATCACCTGGGCATCGTGTCGGGCACGGGCGACGACCAATGCGCCGACGCCGGCACCGCAACCAATGTCTACCGCGCGGCGTATCGGTTCGAAGCGCTGTTGCAAATGCGCTTCGATCAATTGCGCAAAGCGATAACTGTCAGGGCCGAAGAATACGGAGTCGCTTTGCGTCGTCGGGTACGCCGAGTGAGCGAACAACAAGCCTTCAAGGCTCGACCAACGCACCGTGCTGCGCCACATCGCGCCGTCCCTTTCGACAATACCTGCCCGCTCCAGCACCGCGAGTTCATCAAGCGGAAACAGCGTGTGGTCGAACGGCATCGACCAACCGAACACATCCCGCCAATCCTTCGCCAGCGGTGTGGCAAAGCGCTGAAGGAAAGTCTGGTGGGTCAGTGGGGTTGGCGTGACAAAACGATAGTGCTCGGCGCGCAGACGCTTGCCCAAATCCAGCAAGGCCCGATCGGCGATTTGTTGTACTGACATGGGGCGCTCCTTAAGTCAGTGCAAAGAGGTCAATGCGAAGAGTTCAGCGCAAACGGGCACGCAATTCGATAAAGCGGCGCGTGGCGAACAGTCCGGCCGGGCGATGGTGCCGTTGTGCCGACAGCCAGGGCATCAGCGCTTCAAGCTGTTGGTGCGGTGCCTGATTGTCGAGGCTGTCCCGCAACGACTTGAGCTCCGGATCATCCGGCGTACTCGAATCGACGCCTGCGCTGTCGTGATCGCGATGCAGTGCCGGGCGCTGCTTCGGCGCTTGCCATTCACCGGCGATCCAGTCGTGGATCAGCTGTTTCTCGTAACCGCTGAACACACCAAACATCGCCGCCGTGCTGCCCTCGATCAACTGCCAGAATCGACTTTCATCAGGCGAGCGACGTCGCTTGATCCAGCCCTTGCGCTCCATCGCGGCAAGAAAATCTGCGACATGGCCGGGCGACGACAACCACTGGTTGACGGTTTGCCCTTCGAGCCGGCAGTAGTCGGAATGCATGTGCTGGCCGAAGACGCGCTTGCGTTCGAGCATGGCGATCACTTCGTGTTGCAGCTCGAAACTTTGAATCACCGCCGTGGAACCGAGGCCAAGATCATTGAGGCGATAACCCAACGCAACACGGCGATAGAATTCCTCCCGGCCCTCATCCAGCGGCATCAGTTCAAGCAGCGATTGAACGGCTTTGCGCCCATGGCCGCTGCTGACGTTATCGATGGTCACGTGCAGGGTGAAGTAATAAGGATCGATACCCAGCTCACGCAGTTCATAGGCGCTGATCAACAGGTGCAACGGCAGTTGTTCGTAGCCGAGGTTGTAGCCGATCACTTCCGGCATGAAGTCAGCACCGCAACGACCCAGCGCCAGTTGAATCGCGCCCTGCAAAAAGTGCTCATCATCCAGGCCTTGCTGATCGTCGCAGTCGTGTTCGGCCAGCAACGTGCGGTAGATCCGCACATGGTTCTGCCGGGGATCACCCTTGCCCAACTCTTCCAGATAGGTCGTCAGCAGGCCATCGAAGCGATAGTCGCGCCAGCGTTCAAGGACACCTTCGAGCCACGCGCCGTCGACCTCTTTGGTCGGCGCCACGCGTTGCAGGAAATACAGCGCGTGGGCCTTGTTCGTAAAATAGCGGCGCCCTGCTCCGTGCTGACGCTCGGCGAGATAACTTGCATAGTCGCGCGCCACGTCGGCGCAATGTTCTTCAGCCCATGACAATAATTGCTCAGGCGTGTCGGGCAGGTCGCAAGGGAGCTCGGCTGCACGGGCCAGTTGCTCGCGCAGGAAGGCTTCTGCCCGTTGCGCGGCCTCGCTGCCGCTGCTGTACAGCTCGCCATACAGTTCGCGAAAACCACCGTCATTGCTGACACCGGCTACTAACGAAGCCGACCCGGAACAAGAGTTGAATACCGTCATGGGCAGAACCTCCTATCGTCTATCGTCGGACAGTGGTGTTTGCTCATCAGCCTCCGGAACATCCCTGCCCGCCGGATCGTCCCAATCCTCCGGACGTTGGGAAGCATCCGGATCAGGCCGTGTCAGCGGATCGTATTTATCCGGATCGTTGGGGTTTGCCAGCGGGCCATCGGGCTCCGGTTTGGAAGGCACAGAACCTTGTGTCTGGTCCTGACGTTGCAGCTTGTCCTGGTAAGTCGAATCGCTAGCCATACCCACCTCTACAACAAAAAGGTCCGGATTTTCCGGGCCGTATTCTTTTGAAGTAGCCAACCTGTGAGCGTGCCCTCCAGATGACGAGCGGCGTATCCCGCCGCTCGTCTGTTGCTCCGCACTTTTCCTCCGGCCGATTCTTCCTATGCGTACACCCACTCGCTGCAGAGGCAAGACCATGAACGCCATCGACATCCTCAAAGCTGACCATGAACGTGTAAAAGGCATCTTGACCCAATTGAATGAGTCCACTGAGCGCGCGGTAAAGAAACGCACTGAATTGGTGGGCAAGCTCGAAATGGAAATCATGATTCACACCCGGCTCGAAGAAGAGATTCTCTACCCGGCCTACAAGAAAGCCGGGGGTAAAGAACAGGAAGTCATGTACTACGAAGCGAAGGAAGAGCACCGCACCGTCGACTCGCTGGTACTGCCTGACTTGAAGACGACAGACCCGGCCAGTGTCGAGTTTTCCGGACGTGCAAAAGTGGTCAAGGAGCTGCTTGAACATCACATTGAAGAAGAGGAAACCGAGATGTTTCCTCAGGCCAGAAAGCTGTTGGGCAAGGCCGAACTGGACGAACTGGGCAAGCAAATGGAGTCGATGAAAGCGTCTTTGAAAAAAGAGCTGAGTGGCGGGAACATGGCTGCCTGATGACGCAGGTCGATCATGCTCTACGGCCCCTGAAAATGAAAACCCGCGATATCCTTCGCGGGTTTTTCGGATCAGCCTACGGTTGGCGAGTCATGAACCACGCGGGTCCATCAAAGGCGCATGGTGCGCCATCAGCTCGGTCACCCATTCGATGAATACCCGCACCTTGCGGCTGATATGCCGGTTCGGCGGGAACGCCACGAACAACGGCATCGGATCGAGGCTCCAGCCTTCGAACAGTGGAACCAATTCGCCGCGCGCCAGATAGGGCCTGGACATGTAGTCGGGCAACCAGAGAACGCCCATGCCCGCCAGACCGGCCGCAATGTAAGCGTTGCCATCGTCGACGGCCAACACGTAGCGTCCCTTGATCTCGACACTTTCGCCTGCGTTGCGCATGGCATAAGGCACGGCTTTGCCGGTGCGCGCCCACAGGAAACCCACGATGCGATGCTCGGAATCTTCCAGCTCCCGTGGATGCAATGGCGTGCCGAGACGTTGCAGATAACTCGGCGCGGCAAACACGCCCAACTGCAGGTCACCGACTCGCCGGGCCATCAGTGATTGATCGGTCAACTCGCCGCCGCGCACCACGCAATCGACGTTCTCATCGATCAGATCGACGATGCGATCGCTGACGCCCATGTCGATCTGGATGTCCGGGTATCGCGCATGAAACTCCGGCAACGCCGGCATCAGAATCATGCTCGCAAGCGGACTGGGCACATCCACCCGCAGTCGCCCCCTGGGCACGGTCGATGCACTCGACAGACTGGTTTCGGCATCGTCCAGGTCAGCCAGCAGTCGCACCACGCGCTCGTAGTAGACGGCGCCGTCGGCGGTGACATTGACCTTGCGTGTGGTGCGGTTGAGCAGTTTCACCCGCAATCGCGCCTCCAGTTGCTGCACCAGTTGCGTGACGCTGGTCTTGCTCATGTGCAGCGTCTCGGCGGCCTTGGTGAAGCTGCCCGCCTCCACCACCCGGGCGAAGGCCTGCATCGCATCGAAACGGTCCATACCTGCCTCAATCGCTAGCGGATTATTTGGTTTTTACAAACAGTGATGGTTGCAGTTGCTCGTTTATCGGGCAAGCCCTGGCCCTCTAAAGTCGCTGCATCGTTAATTGCGAGCCGATCAGGCCCGCTGATGGAGGTAGTTATGACCCAGCGTGACGTTGTTTTCCCACCCGGTCGCCAGGCGCTCTACGAGCGTAATCGCTATTCGCCGGCGATCCGTTCCAATGGCTTTATGTTTGTGTCGGGGCAAGTGGGCAGTACCGAGGACGGCTCGCCCGAGCCGGAACTCGATACCCAGGTTCGGCGGGCGTTCAGCAATCTGAACGGGATTCTGGACGCAGCCGGTTGCAGCTTCGACGATGTGGTGGATGTCACCGTGTTCATCGTCGATCCCGAAGCGAAATTCGAGAGGATCTGGAAGGTCGTGTCAGAGTTCTGGGGCCAGGCGCCGTATCCGACGGTAACCGCCGTCGGCGTCACCTGGCTCTATGGGTTTGAGTTCGAGATCAAGGTAATCGCCAGGCTTCCGGAAAACTCCGGAAGCTGAGTCGATTTCCGTCACTCCTTCGCCAGCGCGCCGGGCAACGCGGCGCCCTGCTGGAAGATCACGGTTTGCGCCGGCATTGGCGCCGGGAATCCTGCCTCGCCAAGGGCATCCTTGATGACGCGGTTGGTGTCGAAATACACCTGCCAGTAATTTTCGTTATGGCAGTAAGGACGCACCGCCAACACCGGGCCAACCAGGTTGAACTCGAGAATTTCAACGTCTACCGCAGGGGTTTCGAGCACATTGGGGATGGCGGCGATTTTTTCCTTGAGCAAGGCCGCCGCCGCTTTCCAGTCGGTCGCGCCGGACAGTTGCGCCTTGAGTTCGACGCGGCGGAACGGGTTGTGGGTGAAGTTCTGGATGTTGTCGCTGAAGATCTTGTTGTTGCCGACCAGGGTCAGCACGTTGTCCGGGGTGTTGATCGCAGTGGCGAACAGGCCGATTTCAGTGACCGTACCCGTCACCCCGCCCGCACAGATGAAGTCACCGACCTTGAACGGGCGCAGCACGATAATGAAGGCACCCGCCGCCAGGTTGGCCAGCAATCCCGACCAGGCCATGCCGATGGCCAGGCCGACCGCCGCGAGCAGCGCCGCGAAGGTGGTGGTCTGCATGCCGAGGTAACCGAGGATGGCGATCACCAGGATGATGTTCAGCGTGACGGTGATGACCGAGCCGACGTAACGCAGCACGGTGGGGTCGACTTTCTGCTTGCCCAGAGACTTCTGCACGACACCGACGGCAAAGCCGATCAGCCAGCGCCCAATGATCCAGAAGGCAATGGCACCCAGAATCTTGACTGCAAAAGCGACACCGTAGGCCTGCACGACTGCAATAAGTGCGTTGAACTTCTCGGTGGTTACATTAACGATTGACTCGTCCATGGCAGAAGCTCGCAAATGAGGATTGACCTCAAGACGCTAGCACAGCCTTCGCGAGCTGCCAGTCGGACGCAGTGGGATTTGGGGGACGCAGATTTCAGCTTCGACAAAGTACCCTGTAGGAGCAAAGCTTGCTCGCGATGGCGGTCGCACATTC